>NZ_JBIVXC010000001.1:684942-817256 GCF_044769005.1 Pseudomonas sp. NPDC090755
CACCAAACCCATTAACACAACCCCATTACACAACAAAACCAGCGCGCGGGGGCGCCCCCCCCCCCCCCCCCCCGGCCGCCCCCCCCCCCCCCCCCCCCGGGGGGCCCCCCCCCCCCCCCGGCGATGTTTTACGGCGCGAACGGCATCTCGCGCTTGTGTTGGGTCTTGCGGAAGGTGGCGCTGATAATGTCGAACGCTTCCTGGCTCACCGGCTCACCGTGCAGGAAGGCATCGATTTCCTTGTAGGTCACCCCGTGGGACGCCTCGTCCGGCTTGCCCGGCGCCAGGTCTTCCAGGTCCGCGGTCGGTACCTTTTCCACCAGTGATTCCGGCGCGCCAAAGCTGCGGGCGATGGCCCGCACCTGATTCTTCACCAGCCCGCTGAGCGGTGCCAGGTCACAGGAACCATCACCAAACTTGGTAAAGAAACCCATCACCGCCTCGGCGGCATGGTCGGTGCCGATCACCAGGCCCTGGCGAGCGCCGGCGATGGTGTACTGGGCGACCATGCGCATGCGCGCCTTGGTGTTGCCGACCACGAAGTCGACCATGGCGGGCGAGCCGTTCTCCAGCGCCTTGACCTCGGCGGCCAGGGCGCGCACCGCCGGGGCGATGTCCACGGTGTGGAGTTCGTCGGCCTTGATCACTTCCAGGCAGGCCTGGGCGTCATGTTCGTCCTGCTGCACCTGGTAGGGCAGGCGTACGGCAATGAAGCAGTATTGTGCGTCGCCGGTTTCGCTGCGCAGCTCATTGATCGCCCGCTGCGCCAGCAGGGCGGCGGTCAGCGAGTCGACACCGCCGCTGATACCGAGCACCAGGGTCTTGAGCCGCGCATTGTTCAGGCAGGTCTTGATGAAGGCCACGCGCCGGGCCACTTCGGCTTCGAGTGCGGCGTGGTCGGCAAACGGCGGCTGGACCTTGAGCGCTTGCGCGATCTCTCGCTGGACAGCTTGCATGAATTACTCCTTGGGCACTTTGAACACGTGGCGCAGGTAGGCGACGAAGTTTTCGTCGCGGCATTGGGTCTTGGCGGCCTCGTCGGAAATCTTGGCGACAGGCTGGCCGTTGCAGTCGGTCATTTTAAGCACGATGCTCATCGGCGCCACCCCGGGAATGTCACAGGTCAGGTTGGTGCCGATGCCGAAGCTGACATTGATGCGGCCGCGCAGGGCGCGGAAGATCTCCAGCGATCGGGTCAGGTTCAGGCCATCGGAGAACACCAGGGTCTTGGTCATCGGGTCGATCCCCAGCTTGCGGTAGTGGGCAATGGCCTTTTCAGCCCACGGCACCGGGTCGCCCGAGTCGTGGCGCAGGCCATCGAACAGCTTGGCGAAGTAAAGATCGAAGTCGCCGAGGAAAGCGTCCATGGTGATGCAATCGGTCAGGGCGATACCGAGCAGGCCCCGGTATTCACGTACCCAGCAGTCGAGTGCGGCGATCTGGCTGTCGATCAGGCGCGGGCCCAGTTGCTGGTGAGCCATGATCCATTCGTGGGCCATGGTGCCCAGCGGCTTGATATCCAGTTTCCGTGCCAGGTGCACGTTGCTGGTGCCGACGAAACGTGCGGGGAAATCCTCTTTGAGCACCCGTACCACTTCCTCCTGGACCTTGTAGGAGAAGCGCCGACGGGTGCCGAAATCCGCCACCTGCAGTTCGGCCAGCTCATCACTGCTGGCATGGGCCTGCAGCCAGTCGAACTTGCGGTGCAGCTGGTCACGGGCTTCGACGAGCCTGGTCTGGGGATAGCGATGGCGATTGCGCACTTCGCTGATGATCGCCAGCAGGGGTACCTCGAAGAGGATCACGTGCAGCCAGGGACCGCGCAGGCGCAGGTACAGCTGGTCATGCTCGATGCCCAGTTGCAGGTAGCGCAGGTTGAAGCGAAACAATCCCAGGAAACGCAGGAAGTCCGGTTTCAGGAAGCTGATCTGTTCCAGAAAGCCCAATTGGCCATTACCCAGGCTCAGTTCGCAGAGTCGTTCGATCTGTTCGCGGATCTGCCCCAGATAAGGGCGCAGGTCTTCACCATTACGGCAGCGGAACTCCCACTCGACGTCGACGTTGGGGTAGTTGTGCAGCACGGCCTGCATCATGGTCAGCTTGTAGAAATCGGTGTCGAGCAGGTTCTGCACGATGCGATCGGCGAAAGCGCTTTCGCTCATAGGGACTCCATGGGGGCGTGCGCCTCCCATAGCCGGGTCGACGCACAGACCTTGCCATTGTGCCAGCCTTTTTCCGCCGGCGGGCGGGCAGGGGCCGGGTACATCGGTAGCAGGCTATGGGTAACAGCACTTTCCCGGGTCAGTGCCCAACCTGTAATGGTGCCCGCTGTAGCAGTCGCGCACCATGGATGTGCAGTTCGGTTACGCATCCTGTTACAGGCTGGTTGCACGTAAACACTTGCAGGGGTTGCAATGATGGCACTTTAGGGTTGCCCGGATTTCATGAAGTGGGTGGCGCTTTCCTTGTAACAGACGGTTGCACGGCCAATAAAAAAAGGACGCGGCGCGAGTCCCGGTAACTTCTTCGCGAGTTTTTCCAGAATAAAAAACCAATGGCACGGCCCTTGCTCAGAGCAATTGCTGAAAGTTGTAGTGCCAATCAAAAAAAGAACTCCAAGGAGCACCACCTCATGTCGCAGACGTTTTACAGGAAAGGCTTTCTGTCCCTCGCCGTAGCAGCGGCGCTGGGCGTTTCTTCGTATGTTCAGGCCGACATCAAGTTCGGCGTAGCAGGCCCGATGACCGGTGCCAACGCAGCGTTTGGCGAGCAGTACATGAAAGGTGCACAGGCGGCGGCCGACAAGATCAACGCCGCGGGCGGGGTCAACGGCGAGAAGATCGTCCTGGTCAAGGGCGATGACGCCTGCGAGCCGAAGCAGGCCGTGGCCGTGGCCAACCGCCTGGTCGACCAGGACAAGGTGGCCGGTGTGGTCGGGCACTTCTGCTCGTCCAATACCATTCCGGCTTCCGAGGTGTATGACGAAGCCGGCATCATCGCCATCACCCCGGGCTCGACCAACCCGCAGGTTACCGAGCGCGGTCTGAGCGCCATGTTCCGCATGTGCGGGCGTGACGACCAGCAGGGCATCGTCGCCGGCAATTACATTGTCGACGTGCTCAAGGGCAAGAAAGTCGTGGTCCTGCACGACAAGGACACCTACGGCCAGGGCCTGGCGGATGCCACCAAGGCACAGCTGGAAAAACGCGGTGTCAAGCCGGTGCTGTACGAAGGCCTGACCCGTGGCGAGAAGGACTTCAGCGCCGTGGTGACCAAGATCCGTGCAGCCGGTGCCGACGTGGTCTACTTCGGTGGCCTGCACCCGGAGGCCGGTCCTCTGGTTCGCCAGTTGCGTGAACAGGGCCTCAAGGATGTCGCCTTCATGTCCGACGACGGCATCGTCACCGACGAACTGGTGGCCACTGCCGGTGGCGCGCAGTACACCAACGGCGTGTACATGACCTTCGGCGCCGACCCGCGCCTGCTGCCAGACAGCAAGGCCGTGGTCGAAGAGTTCCGCAAGAACGGCACCGAGCCTGAAGGCTACACCCTGTACGCCTACGCTTCGGTCCAGGCCCTGGCGGCCGCTTTCAACGGCGCCAAGTCGAACAAGGGCGAGGACGCGGCCAAGTGGCTCAAGGCCAATCCGGTGCAAACCGTGATGGGCGAGAAGAAGTGGGACGGCAAGGGCGACCTGACCGTTTCCGACTACGTGGTCTACCAATGGGATGCAAACGGCAAGTACCACCAACTGGAAAAACAAAAATAACAACGGTATCCGACCCGGGCCTGTGCCCGGGTCGCTACCCGGTTCAACGCCGTACCTGTCTTTTCTCGTAGATCTGCACAACCTCGCGCTGCGAGGGCCGCTTCATCCGGGGCTCACCGTGGTCGGCGCTTGTGCAATCTCAAATACGTGAGATTGCGTTATGGATGGTATTTTTCTGCAGCAACTGGTCAACGGGCTGACCCTGGGGTCTGTCTACGGCCTGATCGCCATCGGCTACACAATGGTCTATGGCATTATCGGCATGATCAACTTCGCGCACGGCGAGGTGTATATGATCTCCGCTTACCTGGCGGCGATCAGTCTGGCATTGCTGGCGTACTTCGGTATCGAATCCTTCCCGCTGCTGATGCTCGGGACGCTGATCTTCACCATCGTGGTCACAGGCGTCTATGGCTGGACCATTGAACGCATCGCCTACAAACCCCTGCGTAACTCTACCCGGCTGGCACCGCTGATCAGTGCCATCGGTATTTCGCTGATCCTGCAGAACTATGCGCAGATCAGCCAGGGTGCACGCCAGCAAGGCGTACCGACCCTGCTCGAAGGCGCCTGGCGCCTGGAAGTGGGCACCGGTTTCGTCCAGCTGACCTACACCAAGATCTTCATCCTGGTCGCTGCCTTCGTCGGCATGGCGGCGCTGACCTACATCATCAAGTTCACCAAGCTGGGACGCATGTGCCGCGCCACCCAGCAGGATCGCAAGATGGCCTCGATCCTCGGCATCAACACTGACCGGGTGATCTCCTACGTATTCGTCATCGGCGCTGTGATGGCCGCCCTGGCGGGTGTGCTGATCACCATGAACTACGGCACCTTCGACTTCTATGCCGGCTTTATCATCGGCATCAAGGCCTTTACCGCGGCGGTACTGGGAGGCATCGGCTCGCTGCCGGGCGCCATGCTCGGCGGGATCATCCTCGGTATCTCCGAGTCGCTGTTCTCCGGGTTGATCAACTCCGACTACAAAGACGTGTTCAGTTTCTCCCTGCTGGTGATGATCCTGATCTTCCGTCCCCAAGGCCTGCTGGGTCGCCCACTCGTGGCGAAGGTGTAAGTATGTCTGCTGCCAAACACACATCATTCGATATCAAGCGCAGCCTGATCGATGCGATTCTCGCCGGGCTGATTTCCCTGATCGTCTTCGGGCCCATCGTCGGCGTGGTGCTCGACGGCTACAGCTTCAACATGGAACCGACCCGCGTGGCCTGGCTGGTGGCCGGCGTCATGGCCGGGCGTTTTGTGCTCAGCCTGTTCCTGCAGACCGCCAAGGGCCAGTCGATCCTGCAAGGCTTCGAGGGCGGCGGCTCCGGGGTGCATGTACTGGCACCGGACTACAAGTCGCGGCTGCGCTGGATCATTCCGGCGCTGATCGTGATTGCCATCGTCTTCCCGTTCTTTGCCAACAAGTACCTGCTGACCGTGGTCATCCTCGGCCTGATCTACGTGCTGTTGGGCCTGGGCCTGAACATCGTGGTGGGCCTGGCGGGCCTGCTCGACCTGGGTTATGTGGCGTTCTACGCCATCGGTGCCTACGGCCTGGCCCTGGGCTATCAGTACCTGGGCCTGGGTTTCTGGACCGTGTTGCCATTGGCGGCCCTCGCCGCAGCACTGGCCGGGTGCATACTGGGCTTCCCGGTGTTGAGGATGCACGGCGACTACCTGGCCATCGTGACCCTGGGCTTCGGTGAAATCATCCGCCTGGTACTCAACAACTGGTTGTCGTTCACCGGCGGGCCGAACGGTATGCCGGTGCCATCGCCGACCTTCATGGGCCTGGAGTTCGGGCGTCGGGCCAAGGACGGCGGCGTGCCGTTCCACGAGTTCTTCGGCATCGACTACAACCCCAACCTGAAATTCCTGTTCATCTACATCGTGCTGTTCATCGTCGTGCTGGCGGTGCTCTACATCAAGCACCGCCTGACCCGCATGCCGGTCGGCCGGGCCTGGGAAGCACTGCGCGAAGACGAAATCGCCTGCCGCTCCATGGGCCTGAACCACGTGCTGGTCAAGCTCTCGGCGTTCACCATCGGCGCCTCGACCGCAGGCCTTGCCGGGGTGTTCTTCGCCAGCTACCAGGGCTTCGTCAACCCGTCCTCGTTCACCTTCTTCGAGTCGGCGCTGATCCTCGCCATCGTGGTGCTCGGCGGCATGGGCTCGACCGTGGGCGTGGTGATCGCCGCGTTCGTCCTGACCGTGGCCCCGGAGCTGCTGCGCAGCTTCTCCGAGTACCGGGTACTGCTGTTCGGCGTGCTCATGGTGTTGATGATGATCTGGCGACCGCGTGGGCTGATCCGCATCAGCCGTACCGGTGTAGTCCCTCGTAAAGGAGTAGCGCCATGAGCAATGACGTGATTCTCTCGGTCGACAACCTGATGATGCAGTTCGGCGGGATCAAGGCGCTCAGCGATGTCAGCCTCAAGGTCAAGCGCAACTCCATCTTCGCCCTGATCGGCCCCAACGGCGCCGGCAAGACCACGGTCTTCAACTGCCTCACCGGCTTCTACAAGGCCAGTGGCGGCAAGATCGAACTGAACATGCGCGGCACCCGCACCAATGTCATCCAGCTGCTCGGCGAGCGCTTCCAGTTGGGCGATTTCGTTTCGCCCAAGCGCTTCATCAACCGCATGCATTACAAGATGTTCGGTGGTACCCACCTGGTCAACCGCGCGGGCCTGGCGCGGACCTTCCAGAACATTCGTCTGTTCCGGGAGATGTCGGTGGTGGAGAACCTGCTGGTGGCCCAGCACATGTGGGTCAACCGCAACCTGCTGGCGGGTGTGCTCAACACCAAGGCCTACCGCAAGGCGGAAAGCGATGCCCTGGACCATGCCTTCTACTGGCTGGAGGTGGTCGACCTGGTCGATTGCGCCAACCGCCTGGCCGGCGAGCTGTCCTACGGCCAGCAGCGCCGCCTGGAAATCGCCCGGGCCATGTGCACGCGGCCGCAGATCATCTGCCTGGACGAACCGGCGGCCGGCCTCAACCCGCAGGAAACCGAAGCCCTGAGCAAGATGATCCGGGTGCTGCGTGACGAGCACGACATCACCGTGGTGCTGATCGAACACGACATGGGCATGGTCATGAGCATCTCCGACCACATCGTCGTGCTTGACCACGGCAATGTGATCGCCGAAGGCGCGCCACAGGACATTCGCAACAACCCGACGGTGATCGCGGCCTACCTGGGTGCCGACGAAGAGGAGCTGGTATGACTGCACCCATTCTCGAACTCAAGGACCTGGACGTCTTCTACGGGCCGATCCAGGCCCTGAAAAAAGTCTCGATGCACATCAACGAAGGCGAGACGGTCAGCCTGATCGGCTCCAACGGCGCCGGCAAATCGACCCTGCTGATGTCGATCTTCGGCCAGCCGCGGGCGGCGGGTGGGCAGATCGTCTATCGCGGCACCGACATTACCCACAAGTCCTCGCACTACATCGCCTCCAACGGCATCGCCCAGTCGCCGGAAGGGCGCCGGGTGTTCCCGGACATGTCGGTGGAAGAGAACCTGATGATGGGCACCATCCCCATCGGCGACAAATACGCCAGCGAAGACATGCAGCGTATGTTCGAACTCTTCCCACGGCTCAAGGAGCGGCGCAACCAGCGGGCCATGACCATGTCCGGCGGCGAGCAGCAGATGCTCGCTATCGCCCGGGCGCTGATGAGCCGACCCAAGCTGTTGTTGCTCGACGAGCCGTCGCTGGGGCTGGCGCCGATCGTGGTCAAGCAGATCTTCGCCACCCTGCGCGAGCTTGCGAAGACCGGCATGACCATCTTCCTGGTCGAGCAGAACGCCAACCATGCGCTCAAGCTCTCGGACCGCGCCTATGTGATGGTCAACGGGCAGATCCGGATGACCGGCAGCGGTCAGGAGCTGCTGGCCAACGAGGATGTGCGTAACGCTTACCTGGGCGGTCACTGACCGTAGCGGTTGAAAACGCCCCGCCTGACGGGGCGTTTTTTTTGTCCACAGCTTTGTGGAAAACCTTACGCGCACTCCCTTTGCGCTGCGACACAAAGTCGCTGCAACTGGCTGTTTCTCCACGTTTTTGAGTTGTCCACCATTGGTGTGGAAGCGGCTGTGGGTAACTTGGTGGCAGCTTGCTGGATGCCTTGATTTACGTGGCCTGCGGGTTATTGGTTGTTTTTTGATCACAGCTTTCCACAGGTTTTTGACAGGCGAATGTCAAGTTTTTTATCGGCAGTGAAATCCCTCGGATTTTCGTCGAAAAGCCTGTGGATAACTCTGTGGGCAAGCATGGGAAAGAACGCTGCAGCCAGCGTCCACAAGGGCGTTGCGCCATCATTGGAAATGATCTGCCGGCATGCCCGGGGCGTTTGAGGTCAAATGGCAGGCATGCGGTCAAGGAAAATACTTTCTGACGTGCGAGTCAGGCCGGCTCTGCAGCGTGGAAAATTGCCCCCATTCTTTGTGCAAGAGCCTGTGGATAAGGTCAGGAAAGATTGCTCCAGCCTATATGAATCAAGGTGTTGGCGCTGTTGGTTGTTTTTTGTACAGTATCTGGACGCTTGCTGGCGGCGTTGCCGGCGGGCATGCTGCTCCCCCGTGATCACGAATCTGCAAGGAGTAACCCATGACCTCCACCGTATTCATCACCGGCGCGACTTCTGGCTTCGGTGAAGCCTGTGCCCGTCGATTCGCCGAAGCCGGCTGGTCGCTGGTGTTGACCGGTCGCCGTCGGGAGCGCCTGGACGCGCTGTGCGAAGAACTGTCGAAACAGACCGAAGTCCATGGCCTGGTGCTGGACGTACGTGATCGCAAGGCCATGGAGGCGGCGATTGCCAACCTGCCGCCATCCTTTGCCAAGCTGCGCGGACTGATCAACAACGCAGGCCTTGCCCTGGGTGCCGACCCTGCGCCCAAGTGCGACCTGGACGACTGGGAAACCATGGTCGACACCAACATCAAGGGCCTGATGTACAGCACCCGCCTGCTGCTGCCCCGACTGATCGCCCACGGGCGTGGCGCGACCATCCTCAACGTCGGCTCGGTAGCGGGCAATTACCCGTATCCGGGCAGCCATGTGTATGGCGGCACCAAGGCCTTTGTCGGCCAGTTCTCCCTGAGCCTGCGCTGCGACCTGCAAGGCACTGGCGTGCGGGTCAGCAACATCGAGCCGGGGCTGTGCGAGAGCGAGTTCTCCCTGGTGCGCTTCGGCGGTGACCAGGCACGCTACGACGCCACCTATGCCGGCGCCGAGCCGATCCAGCCGCAGGATATCGCCGAGACCATCTTCTGGATCCTCAACCAGCCGGCGCACATCAATATCAACAGCCTGGAGCTGATGCCGGTGAGCCAGGCCTGGGCGGGCTTCTCGATCGACCGTTCGGGCAAGGCTTGAGGGCCTCATCGCCGGCTCTGCCGGCTCCCACAGGGATTGTGCAATTGCACTGTGGGAGCCGGCAGAGCCGGCGATGGCGTCAGATCTGCTGACGCAATCCTTCCAGGCAAGTCGCCAGGTGATAAGGCGTGGTCGATGGCATGTCGCTACGGCTGACCGCGCCACTGGCATCCCGGCATTCGTGCCAGCCATCGGCATGCAGGAAGTGCTGTTGCAGGGCGCGTAGCTGGACAAAGACCTTCTCGGCATTGTCTGTACGCAGCGCCAGGGCGCGCAGGTACTCGGCCTGTGCCCAGATGCGCTGGGTGGCGTCCTTGATCGCGCCATCGGCGTCAAGCATGGCCAACACGGCCGTGCCCCTCACGCCCTTCAGTTCGGCGTAGCCGAAAGCCCGCTCAAGCGAAGCGTGCAGCGTGCTGCCACGCAGCAGGTCCGAGGTTTCAAGCAGGAAGAACCATTCGAACTGATGGCCGGGCTCGAACCAGTTATCCACAGCACCCCGTGGCTTCTCCAGCACCACGCCATGCTGTTCATCGACAAAGTGCGCTTGCATGGCATCGGCCAGTGCCACCAGGGCGGCTTGCACCTGGGCGTCGTCACGTACCGCCAGGGTGCCGAGGAAGGCTTCGGCCAGGTGCATCAGCGGGTTCTGCAACGGGCCGCTGCCAAGGTCCGCCCAGTCTTCGCCAAGGCTGGCTTCATAGAGGCCATCCTCCCGGGCGAATCGTTCACTGATCACATTCAGCGCAGCGTTGAGGGTCGACTCGACCAACTGTTCGCGCACCTGGCCCCAGTAGTGGGCGCAGGCAAAGATGATGAAGGCGTGGGTGTAGAGGTCCTTGCGCCGGTCCAGCGGCTTGCCCTGGGCATCGATGCTGTAGAACCAGCCGCCGTGCTCGGCATCGTGGAAGTGGCGTTGCAACGAGCGGAACAGCGCTGCCGCACGTTCGCGGGCGCCCGGTTGCTCGATGCGGCTGCTGAACAGGTACAACTGACGAGCACAGGCCATGGCCCGGTAGCGCTGCACCGGCAAGGGCCGGGCTTCTTCGTCCAGCGCCTCGAAGGGCAGGGCCATGTCGGCATTCCAGCCAGGACCCAGCCACAGCGGCACAATGCGCTGGTCAAAGTGCGCCTGGACCTCGGCGAGCAAGGCGGGCAGTTCGGGCTGGGCGGTACGAAGGTCAGGCATGGAAAGAAGTCGTCGCGATCAGTGCGTTTGCGCGCATGTTAGCAGGAATCGGCGCCGAGCTTGTAGGAGCGGGCTTGTCCCGCGATTGCGCTCCCTCCGTCACCTCGCATCGCGGGACAAGCCCGCTCCTACAGAGTGCCGAGTCCTTGCCAGTGCTTGGCCCCGACAAAAATGAAGCGCAACTGCTGGGTGATCTTGTCCTGCGCGCTCAGCACATGCGCGGCGCCATCGCCGGGTTCGTCGATCAGTTCCGGCAGGGTCGCGAACACGGTCTTGACCACCAGATCGGCAATGACCTCCAGCGCGGCGCCATCGAGATGCTGCCAGCGCGGCATCAGTGCAAGGTCGGTGGCCAGGTCCGAGCTGATGCCTTGGCGCAGGGTGGCAATCGCCTGGCGCACCGGCTGCGATCCACCGTACTGCTCACGCGCCAGGAACAGGAACTGCGGACGGTTGGCCGCCACCACATTGAGAAAGATACGCACCGAGGCGTCGGTAATGCCGCCCAGTTCGAATTCATTTTGCCGCACCAGGCGGATGGTCTGGCGGAAGGTTTCGCCCACTTCGTTCACCAGGGCCAGGCCGAGCTGGTCCATATCGGAGAAGTGACGGTAGAAACCAGTAGGCACGATACCGGCACTGCGGGCCACTTCACGCAGGCTGATGCTGCCGAAGCCTCGACCGCTTTCCATCAGGTGGCGGGCGGCATCCAGCAGGGCTTGGCGGGTTTGTTGCTTTTGTTCGGCGCGCGGCAGCATGGCGGGTATCGGCAGGCAGTGAAACAGCCCTGCACTCTAATAGCCTATGGCCGGAAAAACAAAGCCCGGTCAGTGGACCGGGCTGGGAGGGGAGCTGTTACAGCGCTGGTATCTCTTGTTGTCTGGCATAGGCTTCAGCTCGCACGTTGGTTCTTCTCGATCAGACGGTCAGAACCACCTTCTGCGACCTGGAAGCGAGCTTTCAGACGGTCAGAGCCACCCTCGGCGACGCGGTTGCGTTCCAGCAGACGGTCAGAGCCACCCTCGGCGACGCGGTTGCGTTCCAGCAGACGGTCGGAGCCACCTTCGGCGACGCGGTTGCGCTCCAGCAGACGGTCGGAGCCACCTTCGGCGACGCGGTTGCGCTCCAGCAGACGGTCGGAGCCACCTTCGGCGACGCGGTTGCGTTCCAGCAGGCGGTCGGAGCCACCTTCGGCGACGCGGTTGCGTTCCAGCAGACGATCGGAGCCACCTTCGGCGACGCGGTTGCGTTCCAGCAGACGGTCAGAACCACCTTCGGCCAGGGTGTTCAGCGGTTGCGAGATCACCGTTGAGCTGGAACGGGATTCGGCGGTCAGGTTTTGTTCGCTGGCAGGAATGGCGAAGGCATTGGCGGCCAGGATGGACAGGGACAGGCTCAGCAGTAGTTGGCGTTTCATCGTTCGGTGCTCCTTGGAGGGGCTGGAAAGTGGGTACGGAGCCAATGCTACGCTCGGGGGCGCCAGATAGAAGTTCATACGGCTAATGGTGACAATTGATGGAAATGATGCTTTGTAGTGGAGGCTCTAGACCGGTTGTTTCAGCGCGATGGCGAGGCCTTCCAGGCCGCCTTGCGAATGACCGTCGCAGGCCTGGTCGATGGGAATCCGGGTAAAAACGCCGGAAAAAGTCCCGGTATTATCAATACCGGTTAAACCCCTGGGCGTTTCATCAGTCCGAAGATTAAGTGCCATCAATACGCCCACACCCGCCCTGTGGTCGTCAGGAGATTCATGCAATGACGCGTCCCGCCAGACTCCTCACCTGGACCCTCGCCAGCCTGCTGCTGGTACTGACGTTACTGGTGGTCGTGATCGCGGCATTCGACTGGAACCGCATCAAGCCGACCCTCAATGCCAAGGTGTCCGAGGCCCTGCATCGGCCTTTCGCCATCAACGGCAACCTGGAAGTACGCTGGCAGCGCGAGCCGGAGGAAGGTGGCTGGCGTGCCTGGCTGCCCTGGCCGCACTTCATCGCGCAGGACCTGACCCTGGGCAACCCGGACTGGCTCAAGGAGCCGCAGATGGCCAGCCTCAAGCGCGTCGAGTTCCGCCTGGCGCCCTTGCCGTTGCTGTTCCAGCAGATCGTTATCCCGCGCATCGACCTGAACCAGCCCTCCGCCCATCTCAAGCGCCTGACCGACGGCCGGGCCAACTGGACCTTCGATTTCGCCCCCAAGGGCGAGCAGGCCGAGCCTTCACCCTGGGTGCTGGACATCGGTGCCATCGGCTTCGACAAGGGCCAGGTCAGCTTCGATGACCAAACCCTGAAAACCAACCTCGACGTGCTGATCGATCCACTGGGCAAGCCGATCCCGTTCAGCGACATCGTCGGCAAGGCCACGGCGCAGAAAGCCGGTGTCGCCCAGGACTATGCCTTTGGCCTGAAGGTCAAAGGCCGCTACAAGGGCCAGGCACTCTCCGGCACGGGCAAGATTGGCGGCTTGCTGGCACTTCAGGATGCGGCCCGGCCCTTCCCGTTGCAGGCCGACCTGCAGATCGCCGATACCCGCATCGCCGTGGCCGGCACCCTGACCGATCCACGCAACCTCGGCGCCCTGGACCTGCGCTTGCGGCTGTCGGGCACCAGCCTTGGCAATCTCTATCCCCTGATCGGCGTGACCCTGCCGGATTCCCCTGCCTATGCCACCGATGGCCGCCTGCAAGCCAAACTGCATGAGCCGGGTGGTGCGCAGTTCCGCTACGAAGGCTTCAACGGCAAGATCGGCGACAGTGATATCCATGGCGACCTGACCTTCGTTTCGAGCCAGCCACGGCCCAAGCTCAGCGGCAACCTGGTCTCCAACCAGTTACTGTTCAAGGACCTGGCGCCGCTGATCGGCGCCGACTCCAATGCCCAGCAGAAAGCCCGGGGCGGCGCCAGCAAGCAACCGACGGGCAAGGTGCTGCCGGTCGAGGAGTTTCGCACCGAACGCTGGCGCACCATGGACGCCGACGTGACCTTCAGCGGCAAGCGCATCGTGCACAGCCAGGACCTGCCGTTCACCGACCTGTCCAGCCACGTCATCCTCGACGATGGCGTACTGCGCCTGGAGCCGCTGCGCTTTGGCGTGGCGGGCGGCAAGCTGGATGCCCAGGTGCGTCTGGACGGACGTACCGCGCCCTTGCAGGGGCGGGCCAGGCTCAACGCCCGTGGCTTCAAGCTCAAGCAACTGTTCCCGACCTTCGAGCCGATGAGGACCAGTTTTGGCGAGCTCAATGGCGACGCCGACCTCAGTGGTCGGGGCAATTCGGTGGCCAAGCTGCTGGGAACTGCCAATGGCGAGCTGAAGATGCTGATCAATGACGGCGCCATCAGTCGTGGCCTGATGGAGATCGCTGGCCTGAACGTGGGCAACTATGTGGTGGGCCAGCTGTTCGGTGACAAGGACGTGAAGATCAACTGCGCTGCGGCCGACTTCGGCATCAAGGACGGCCTGGCCACGACCCGCCTGTTCGTCTTCGACACCGAGAATGCGATCGTCTACATCAACGGTACGGCCAACTTCGCCAGCGAACAGCTGGACCTGAAGATCAACCCCGAGTCCAAGGGCGTGCGCCTGATCTCGCTGCGCTCGCCGCTGTATGTGCGCGGTCCCTTTGCCAAGCCGAACGCCGGCGTTCAACCGGTACCGCTGGCGTTGCGCGGGGCGGGGATGGTGGCCCTGGGCGTGGTGATCGGCCCGGCGGCCGGGTTGTTGGCGTTGGTGGCGCCGGGCGGCGACGTGCCGAACCAGTGCGCGCCGTTGCTGGAGCAGATGAAGGCAGGCAAGGCACCCAAATCAGTGAAGGCTGGCTGACGGGGGAGGCTATCGCCGGCGATGCCGGCTCCCACAAAAGCCACCGCCAGCCGGGTGCCCTGTGGGCGCTGGCTCAGCCTGCGATGGGGTCGCCCGGCGTCATGCCGTGGGCATGACCTCATCCACGGCATCATCATCTTTCTGGCGTTGCGCGCAGGTTTTGAAACCCTTGTCATCGACGTGCCCGGTGGCGTCGAAGCGCACGTAATAGGCCTGCTGATGGCCGTCGCGGTTGAGGATGTAATTGTTGCAGGTGCCGCCATGGGGCAGGTCGATCACCGAGGACGGACTGCCGCCGATGGCGATCACCCGCTGCATGGTCATGCCGTTCTTCACCTGCTTGACCAGCGGCTCGTTGCGGTAGGTGACGTAATCCACCGGATTCTCCGGGCGGCTGCCGCAGGCGCTCAGGGCGGTGGTGGCCAGGAGGATTGCGAGGGTCTTTCTGAACATGGTCCAGCTCCATTGAGGTTCTAATGAATTGGAACCTCGGCCTCCCCTGGAGTTCGATTGCGATTGCCGGCAATGTGCCTGTAGTGTGGGGACGATTGTCCACGGAACGGGGAATGCAGCCATGCCCGAGGGGCTCGCCACACGTTATCCACTGGTGCTGGTACCGGGCATGCTCGGCTTCGTCCGCCTGCTGCTCTATCCCTACTGGTTCGGCATCGTCCCGGCACTGCGCCGGGGCGGGGCGCAGGTCTACGCCATCCAGGTCTCGCCACTCAACTCCTGCGAGGTGCGCGGCGAACAGTTGCTGCGGATCATCGAGGATATTCGCAGGCTTAGCGGCGCCGACAAGGTCAACCTGCTGGGCCACAGCCAGGGCGCCCTGACCGCACGTTATGCGGCGGCCAAACGCCCGGAGTGGGTGGCTTCGGTGACTTCCATCGCCGGCCCTAACCACGGCTCGGAGCTGGCCGACTACGTAGAACGCAAGTATTGCGCCGACTCCACGCGCGGTCGCTTGCTCAAGGCTTTGCTGCATGGCCTGGGTGTGCTGATGGGCTGGCTGGAAACCGGCTGGCGCGGACCGAAACTGCCCATCGATGTGCATGCTTCGCACCATTCGCTGACCAGTGCCGGCGTTGCCCTGTTCAACCAGGCTTATCCACAGGGCCTGCCCACCACCTGGGGTGGCGAGGGGCCGGGGGAGGTCAATGGCGTGCGCTATTACTCCTGGTCCGGCACCTTGCAGCCGGGGCTGACCGATCGCGGCCTGAACCGGCTGGATGGCAGCAACCTGCTCTGTCGCCTGTACGCCCGCAGTTTCGTGCGCGAGGCCGGGCAGTGCGATGGCATGGTCGGGCGCTACAGCTCGCACCTGGGCCAGGTGATCGGCGATGACTACCCGCTGGATCACCTGGACATCGTCAATCACTCATTGGGCGCGGTGGGCAAGGGCGCCGATCCGCTGCGGCTGTTCACCGAACACGCGGCCCGGCTCAAGGCTGCGGGACTGTAACGCTGGCGCGGCGCACCGGGGTTTTCCAGCGTTCGGCCAGGATCACCCCGGCCAGGGTCAGCAGGCCGCCGACCAGGTGATACAGCGCCAGTTGCTCATCGAGCACCAGGGCGGCAATCACGGCGGTGACGGCGGGCAGCAGGTTGAAGAACAACGTGGTGCGGCTGGGGCCCAGGCGATGGACTGCCTGCATCCACACCAGCGGCGCGACCATCGAGGCCAGTACACAGGCGTACAGCACCAGGCCAATGTTGCCACGGCCAAGGCCGGTTTTGTCCGAGAGCAGGAACAGCGGCAACAGCACGATGATCGCCACCAGTACCTGCAGGTACAGCAGGAGCAGGGGGGGCAGGCGCAACTGCCACTTTTTCAGCAGGGTGCTGTACAGCGCGTAGGCCAGGGTGGCGACCAGCATCAACCCATCGCCAGCATTGAGCCCGTGCTGCAGCAACACGCGCAGGTCTCCGGCCGAGACCACCAGCAACACACCGGCCAGGGACACCAGCGCGCCGACCAGGGCGCCGTAGCTCAGGCGCTGGCCCAGGCTGACGATGGCCATGGCCAGCGACATCAAGGGCATCAGCGAGAGAATGATGCCCATGTTGGTGGCGCTGGTGATGCCCGCGGCGAAGTACGCCAGGCTCTGGTACACCGCCATGCCCAGCACACCGAGAATGAAGATTCTGCCCAGGTTCGGGCGGATCTCTGGCCAGTGGCGCAGCATCGACCGCAGCAGGAAGGGGGTGAACAACAGCCCGGCCAGCAACCAGCGGTAGAAGCCGATCTCGGCGGGAAAGATCGCACCGGCCGACATCTTGGTGACTACCGTATTGCCGGCCCAGATCAGGATGGCCAGCAGGGGGAACGCATAATTCATGAAGCAGTAGCTCTTGGGGAAAACAGGTGAGGATTATCCGCTTGTCTGTTCCGTTGCTTATACTTGTATCCAGACAATCGACCCATCGATCCAGACAGCATGTCCGATAAAGTCATCACGATTCCGCAGTTCGACGCCTTGCCGTCGCCGGTGTACCTGCGCTACGACGAGTTCGGTGCCGACAGCCACAGCCCGGCGCACCGCCACACCTGGGGTCAGCTCAACTATGCCGCCCACGGCATCATGCACCTGGACATCGACGGCCAGCGCTTCGTCTCGCCACCGCACTACGCGGTGTGGGTGCCGCCGGACACCGAGCACAGCTGCTACAACCCCCAGGCCATCGTCTATCGCTCGGTCTACCTGGACCGCGAGCTGTGCCAGGCGTTGCCGGCCCAGCCCTGCACCCTGGTAATCAGCGAGATCCTCAAGGCCATCCTCGGCGACTTTGCCCGGCGAGACGTGAAGATCCCCGAGGACGAGGCGGATCGCCGCCTGGCGCAGGTGCTGGTGGATCAACTACGCCAGGCGCCGACCCAGACCTGCTTTCTGCCCTATGCCCGCAGTGCCGGCCTGCACGGGGTGCTCCAGGCCCTGCATGCCGAACCGGGTGACAACCGGCCGCTGGCCGACTGGGCGGCCACCGTGCATGTCAGCGAGCGCACCCTGGCCCGGCAGTTTCTGCGCGAGCTGGGCATGAGTTTCGGCGAGTGGAAGCTGCGCCTGCGTTTTCTCAAGGCCATCGAAGCGTTGGAGCAGAACCTGCCGATTCAGCAGATAGCCTTCGACCTGGGTTACAGCAGCCCCTCGGCCTTTATCGCCATGTTCCAGCGCCACGCCCACTGCACCCCGGAGCACTACCGGCGTCAGGCCCGTGCCCAAGGGGCGTAGGAATTCTTGTCTACACTCACGGCGAGGCTGCGCACAGGGCGCGGCGACTAGGAGAGAACGCCATGAAAATGGTGCGTGTGCCGTTACTGCTGTTGGGCCTGTTGATGTGTTCGCAAGGCTTTGCCGCCACCGCGCAGCAGGAAAAGATGACCACCTGCAACGCCGACGCCACCGCCAAGGCCCTCAAGGGTGACGAGCGCAAGGCGTTCATGAGCAACTGTCTGAAGGCCAAGCCACCCACCCAGCAGGAAAAGATGACCACCTGCAATGCCGACGCCACCACCAAGGCCCTCAAGGGCGATGAGCGCAAGGCGTTCATGAGCGACTGCCTGAAGAAAAAATGACGCTCCGCACCTGACCCGGGTCCGCCGCTGCCAGCACAGCGGCCGTGCCTCTATGCCTGCTCGGCGAAGGCTGGCAGACTGCGTTTTTTCCCGCAGTCGACCCTTGAGGTTGTATGACCTTTACTCCGCGCCAGATCAAAATGGCCAGTTGGATCATCGTGTTCGCCGGCCTGCTGCTGGCATTGCCGCTCAAGCTCTTACCTAGCCTGTTGGCCGGCCTGCTGGTGTTCGAACTGGTCAACATGCTCACGCCCAAGCTGCAGCACCTGATTGCCGGGGAGCGTGCGCGCTGGCTGGCGGTCGCCTTGCTCGGCACCCTGGTGGTCAGCACCCTGACCTTGCTGTTCGCCGGTGCCATCAGCTTCCTGCTGCATGAGGCCGAGAACCCCGGCGCCTCGCTGGACAAGTTCATGCTGCTGGTGGACCAGGCGCGCGGACAGTTGCCACCGTTCGTCGATGCCTACCTGCCGGCCAGCGCCGCCGAGTTCAAGGTGGCCATCGGTGAATGGCTCAAGACCCACCTGGGTGAGTTGCAACTGGTGGGCAAGGGCGCGGCGCACATGTTCGTCACCCTGCTGATCGGCATGATCCTCGGCGCCATCGTCGCCCTGCAGCGCATTCCCGACATCTCCCGGCGCAAGCCTTTGGCGGCAGCGCTGTTCAACCGCCTGGCGCTGCTGGTGCAGGCGTTTCGCAACATCGTGTTCGCGCAGATCAAGATCTCGCTGCTCAACACCTTCTTCACCGGGATCTTCCTGGCCGTGGTGCTGCCGCTTTTCGGCGTGCACCTGCCGCTGACCAAGACCCTGATCGTGCTGACCTTCCTGCTTGGCCTGCTGCCGGTGATCGGCAACCTGATGTCCAACACCCTGATCACCATCGTCGGCCTGTCGCTGTCGATCTGGGTGGCCATGGCGGCGTTGGGTTATCTGATTGTCATCCACAAGGTCGAGTACTTCCTCAACGCGCGGATTGTCGGCGGGCAGATCAGCGCCAAGTCCTGGGAGCTGCTGCTGGCAATGCTGGTGTGCGAGTCGGCGTTCGGCTTGCCGGGGGTGGTGGCGGGGCCGATCTATTACGCTTATTTGAAGAGCGAACTTCGGCAGGCGGAATTGGTGTGAAGCTATCGCAGGCTTCGCCAGCTCCCACAGGGATCGATGGACCTCTTGTGGGAGCTGGCAAAGCCAGCGATTAGGGGAATCAACCGTAACGCTTGCGCGCCTCGATCGCCAGGCCGCTGCCAATGCTGCCAAAGATGTTGCCCTCGACATGCCGGGCATTGGGCAGCATCGCTGCCACGCTCTGGCGCAATGCCGGAATGCCGCTCGAACCGCCGGTGAAGAACACCGTGTCGACCTGCCCCACTCCCACGCCTGCCTTGGCCAGCAACTCGCTGACGCTGCCGCGCACGCGTTCGAGCAGGTTGTCGATCGACTCTTCGAACAAAGCCCGGGTCAGCTCCACGCTCAGTCCCGACTCGACCCGCTTGAGGTCGACCAGGCGACGGTCGTTGTGGGTCAGTTCGATCTTGGTTTCTTCCACTTCCATCGCCAGCCAGTGGCCGGCGCGCTGCTCGATCAGCTTGAACAGGCGGTCGATGCCATCGGTGTCTTCGATGTCGTAGCGCATGCTGCCCAGGGCCAGCTGGGATTTTTGCGAGTACACCGAGTTGATGGTGTGCCAGGTGGCCAGGTTCATGTGGTGGCTGGTGGGCATGAAGGCGCCGCTTTTCATCCGGCTGCCATAGCCGAACAGCGGCATCACGCCCTGCAGGCTCAGCTGTTTGTCGAAATCGGTACCGCCGATGTGCACGCCGCCGGTGGCGAGGATGTCGCTGTGGCGGTCATCGAGCATGTGCCGCTCCGGTGCCAGGCGCACCAGCGAGAAGTCGGAGGTACCACCGCCGATGTCGACGATCAGCACCAGTTCCTCGCCCTGGATGTTCGACTCGTAGTCGAAGGCTGCGGCAATCGGTTCGTACTGGAACGATACGTCCTTGAAGCCGATCTTCTTCGCCACCTCTGCGAGGGTGTCTTCGGCTTCCTGGTCGGCGGCCTGGTCGTCGTCGACGAAATGCACCGGGCGGCCCAGCACCACTTCATCGAAGGCGCGACCGGCGTTGGCTTCGGCGCGCTTTTTCAGCTCGCCGATGAACATGCCCAGCAGGTCCTTGAACGGCAGGGCGGTGCCCAGCACGCTGGTGTCGTGCTTGATCAGCTTGGAGCCCAGCAGACTCTTGAGCGAGCGCATCAGCCGGCCTTCGTAACCTTCCAGGTACTCGTGCAGGGCAAGGCGGCCATACACCGGGCGGCGCTCCTCGATATTGAAGAACACCACCGACGGCAGGGTGATCTTGCCGTCTTCCAGGGCGATCAACGACTCCACGCCCGGGCGATGCCAGCCGACGGTGGAGTTGGAGGTGCCGAAGTCGATGCCGCAGGCACGGGCCGGGGATGCGTCACTCATGGGATGTACTTCCGGGGAAAAACGGCCGCGCAGTTTATGCCAGTCGTCAGCAGAATCAAGACCGATTATCTGCTTTGCAGCAAACCCAAGGGCGCCTTGAAAGGCTATGCTTGACCCCAATCTTCTGCAGCATCGAACAATTGATGGTGATTCCTTAGATGGACTTCAAAGACTACTACAAGATACTTGGCGTCGAGCCCACGGCGGACGAGAAGGCGATCAAGACCGCCTATCGCAAGCTGGCGCGCAAGTATCACCCCGACGTCAGCAAAGAGCGTGACGCCGAGGAGAAATTCAAGGAGGCCAACGAGGCCTACGAGGCCCTGGGCAGCCCGGAAAAACGCGCCGAATACGACGAACTGCGCAAGTACGGCCAGCACGGTCGCCCCTTCCAGGGCCCGCCCGGTTGGGAAAGTCGCAGCTCAGGCGGCTTCGAGGGCGGCGACTTCTCCGACTTTTTCAGCTCGATCTTTGGCTCGCGCGGTGGCAACGGCAATCCATTTGGCCGCAGCCAGCAGCGCAGCAGCGGTCGGCGAGGGCAGGACGTGGAAATGGAACTGGCGATTTTCCTCGAAGAAACCTTGTCCAGCGAATCGAAGCAGATCAGCTTCCAGGTACCGCAGCACAACGCCCACGGCCAGCGCACCGGGTTTACCACCAAAACCCTGAACGTGAAGATCCCGGCCGGGGTCAGCGATGGCGAGAAGATCCGCCTCAAGGGCCAGGGTGCGCCGGGCATCGGCGGCGGCGCCAACGGCGACCTGTTCCTGACCATTCGCATGGCACCGCACCCGCTGTTCGATGTCGAAGGTCATGACCTGATCATTACCGTGCCGCTGGCGCCCTGGGAGGCTGCCCTGGGTACCAAGGTGGCGGTGCCGACCCTCACCGGCAAGATCAACCTGACCATCCGTGCCGACAGCCAGAGTGGCCAGCGCCTGCGGGTCAAGGGCATGGGCCTGGCCAACAAGCAGGGTCAGCGCGGTGACCTCTATGCGCAGTTGAAGGTGGTCATGCCGAGTCACAACGACGACGCCACCAAGGAGTTGTGGAACAAGCTGGCGCAGCACGCGGCGTTCAATCCGAGGACACAATGGAGTAACTGATCATGAGCAGTACCCTGGTCGTTCAACTGGACATGCAGACCCTCTGTCGGGAAGCCGATCTGCCGGCCGCCTACGTGATCGAAATCGTCGAACACGGCATTGTCGAACCTTCCGGGCGAACGCCGGAAGAGTGGCTGTTTGACGACCAGGCTCCGGTGCTGGCCAAGCGCGCGGCCAAGCTGCAGCGCGATCTGGAACTGGAGTGGGAAGGGGTGGCGCTGGCGCTGGAATTGCTGGATGAAGTGCAGCAGTTGCGCAGCGAGAACCTGATGCTCAAGCAGCGTCTGGGCAGGTTTTTGCAGGGTTGAAGAGCATCGCGGGGCAAGCCCGCTCCTACAGTGTAGGAGCGGGCTTGCCCCGCGATGCGGCCCTGAAACCTACAACAGCTTGTAGTACAGGGCCGTTGCCCGGTAGGTCCCGTCCGGCCCACAGGCATACTGTGGTAATTCACCCGCCTTGCTGTACCCCAGTGACCGGTAGAAATCCTCGGCCGCCGAGCCGGCTTCGGTATCCAGGTACAACAGGCCGCGCTGCTTCTGCTGTGCTGCGCTCTCCAGCACCTTCATCAACTGCTGGCCCAGCCCACGCCGCCGGGCTTCACTGTGCACCAGCAGCTTCTGCACTTCGGCGCGGTTCAGGCCATTGGGCTTCTGGCACAGGTCCAACTGCACACTGCCCAACACCTCCTTGTCCTTGCCTACCACCCAGAGCAGCAACTCGCCACGGGCCAGGCGCTGCTTCACCTCGTCGAAGTAGCTGTTGGCCTGCTGAGCGTCGATATCCGCCAGAAAGCCGACCGAGGCGCCGTGGCGCACGGTATCGAGCAGCAACGTCACCAGGCCGTCGCGGTAGTGGGCAAAGCTTTCATGGGTCACGCGGTTGAGTTGCGCTGCATTCATCGGGCTTCACTCCGTGGATCGTGGGGGCATGCCGGGATTGAGGATCAACTGCATGAAGGTCAGGTCCAGCCAGCGTCCGAATTTCACGCCCACCTGGGGCATCTGCCCGTTGAGGGTGAAGCCCAGACGCTCGTGCAGGCGGATCGAGGCGGCGTTGCCACTTTCGATGGCGGCGACCATCACATGTTTATCGCAGGCGCGGGCGCGTTCGATCAGGGCGCTCATCAAGGCAGGGCCCAGGCCGTTGCCGCGCTGGTCGCTGCGGATGTACACCGAGTGTTCGACGGTATGGCGAAAACCCTCGAAAGGGCGCCAGTCGCCGAATGAAGCATAGCCGAGCACGTCACCTGCGACGGCGTCCACGGCCACCAGGATCGGGTAGCGCTGGGCCTGGCGGGCGTCGAACCAGGCCTGGCGATTGGCCAGATCAACGGGTTGTTCATTCCAGATCGCCGTGGTGTTGAGCACCGCATCGTTGTAGATGTCGCAGATGCCCGGTAGATCGGCGGTTACGGCATCACGAATCAGGTAAGTCATGGCTACTTCTCGATCAGCTACGAAGTGGTCTTCAGGTTAAATGGTTACCAGGCCGCGCACACCCTCGGCCTCCATGTTTTCGCCGCGGCCGGCCTGGACGATTTCCCCGCGGGACATCACCAGGTACTGGTCGGCAAGCTCCGCGGCAAAGTCGTAGAACTGCTCGACCAGCAGGATAGCCATGTCGCCACGGGCGGCCAGTTTGCCGATCACCGCGCCGATTTCCTTGATCACCGATGGCTGGATGCCTTCGGTCGGCTCATCGAGAATCAGCAAGCGTGGCTGGCTGGCCAGGGCGCGACCGATCGCCAGTTGCTGCTGCTGGCCGCCGGAGAGGTCGCCGCCGCGTCGGTGTTTCATATGCAGCAGTACCGGGAACAGCTCGTAGATAAACGGCGGGACGCTGTTTGCCTGGCTGGCCGGGAAGCGTGACAGGCCCATCAGCAGGTTCTGCTCGACGCTCAGGCGCGGGAAGATTTCCCGGCCCTGGGGCACGTAGGCGATGCCGGCCTGGACCCGCTGGTGCGGCTTGAGGGCGGTGATCGGCTGGCCTTCCCAATGCACGCTGCCTTCGCGGGTGGGCAAAAGACCCATCAGGCAGCGCAGCAGGGTGGTCTTGCCGACGCCGTTGCGGCCCAGCAGGCAGGTCACCTCGCCGATTCTGGCCTCGAAGGACAAGCCGCGCAGGATGTGGCTGCCGCCGTAGTACTGGTGCAGGGAATCGATTTTCAGCATGTCTTCAGTCCGTTGGTTGTGTGTGCCGGCCTCATCGCTGGCTTCGCCAGCTCCCACAGGGCTGGTGCAGACAGGTGGTTTGTGGGAGCCGGCGATGAGGTCACCGCCCTAGATAAACCTCGATCACCCGGTCATCGGCCTGCACCTGCGCCAGCGAGCCCTCGGCCAGCACACTGCCCTGGTGCAGCACGGTGACGTGGTCGGCAATGCTGCCGACAAAGCCCATGTCGTGCTCGACCACCATCAGCGAATGCTTGCCGGCCAGGCCCTTGAACAGTTCGGCGGTGAATTCGGTCTCGGCATCGGTCATGCCGGCCACCGGTTCGTCGAGCAGCAGCAATTGCGGGTCCTGCATCAGCAGCATGCCGATCTCCAGGAACTGCTTCTGGCCGTGGGACAGCAAGCCGGCCGGGCGTTGGGTCGACGCGGTTAGGCGAATGGTCTGCAGGACCTCATCGATGCGGTCCTTCTGCTCGCCACTCAAGCGCGCGACCAGGCTGGCCAGCACCGACTTGTCGGCCTTCTGCGCCAGCTCCAGGTTCTCGTACACGCTCAGGGCCTCGAACACCGTGGGCTTCTGGAACTTGCGACCGATACCGGCCTGGGCGATCTGCACCTCGCTCATGCGGGTCAGGTCCAGGGTGTCGCCGAACCAGGCCTTGCCGCCGGTAGGGCGGGTCTTGCCGGTGATCACGTCCATCAGGGTGGTCTTGCCGGCGCCATTGGGGCCGATGATGCAGCGCAGTTCGCCGACACCGATGTACAGGTTCAAGGCGTTCAGGGCCTTGAATCCGTCGAAGCTGACGTGGATGTCCTCCAGGGTCAGCACCGTGCCATGACGCACATCCAGGCCCTCGCCGCGTACCTGGCCAAGGCCGATGGCATCGCGGCCGCTGCCGCTATCAAGGATGGGTTCGAGCATGAATTCCGGATGCGCCGGTGGCAGTGGTATGGCTCTCATTGTTCGCCCCTTTTCTTCAGCAGTCCGACCACGCCCCTGGGCAGGTACAAGGTCACCAGGATGAACAGCGCCCCCAGGCAGAACAGCCAGTACTCGGGGAAGGCCACGGTGAACCAGCTCTTCATGCCGTTGACCAGTCCTGCGCCGAGCAACGGACCGATCAGGGTACCGCGCCCGCCGAGGGCCACCCACACGGCGGCTTCGATGGAGTTGGTCGGCGACATTTCGCTGGGGTTGATGATGCCTACCTGGGGTACATACAGCGCTCCGGCCAGGCCGCAGAGCACGGCACTGAGCACCCACACGAACAGCTTGAACCCCCGGGGGTCGTAGCCGCAGAACATCAGGCGGTTCTCGGCATCGCGCAGCGCGGTCAGGACCCGGCCGAATTTACTTCGGGCCAAGCGCCAGCCCAGGTACAGGCTGGCCACCAGCAGGCACACGGTGAGCAGGAACAGCACCGCCCGGGTGCTCTGTGCGGTGATGTCAAAGCCCAGGATGCTGCGAAAGTTGGTGAAGCCGTTGTTGCCGCCAAAACCGGTCTCGTTGCGAAAGAACAGGAGCATGCCGGCGAAGGTCAGGGCCTGGGTCATGATCGAGAAATACACGCCCTTGATCCGCGAGCGGAAGGCGAAGAAGCCGAACACCAGCGCCAGTAACCCCGGCGCCAGCACCACCAGGCACAGGGCCCAGGCGAAGTGCTGGGTGCCGCTCCAGTACCAGGGCAGCTCGCTCCAGGAAAGGAAGGTCATGAACGCCGGCAGGCCGTCACCGGCTGCCTCGCGCATCAGGTACATGCCCATGGCATAGCCACCCAGGGCGAAGAACAGGCCATGGCCCAGCGACAACAGCCCGGCATAGCCCCAGACCAGGTCCAGGGCCAGGGCGACGATGGCGTAGCAGAGGATCTTGCCGACCAGGGTCAAAGTGTAGGCCGAGACCTGGAGGCTGTGGCCGTCGGGCAACAGCGACAACAGCGGCAGGGCCAGCAGAATCAGCAAGGTGGCGGCGCCGACGGCCAGCGTCCAGCGCGGGCCGACCTTGTGGCTGGCGGTTACAAGCAGAGGCTGGTTCATCAGTCGATTACCCGTCCCTTGAGCGCGAAGAGGCCTTGCGGGCGTTTCTGGATGAACAGAATGATCAGCGCAAGGATAAGGATCTTGCCGAGTACCGCACCGATCTGCGGCTCCAGCAGCTTGTTGGCTACCCCCAGGCCGAAGGCTGCCCAGAGGCTGCCGGCGAGCTGGCCGACACCGCCGAGCACCACCACCAGGAAGGAGTCGATGATGTAGCTCTGGCCCAGGTCCGGGCCGACGTTGCCGATCTGGCTCAGGGCCACGCCACCGAGGCCGGCGATGCCCGAGCCGAGGCCGAAGGCGAGCATGTCCACGCGCCCGGTGGGCACGCCGCAGCAGGCGGCCATGTTGCGGTTCTGTGTGACGGCGCGCACGTTCAGGCCCAGGCGTGTGCGGTTGAGCAGCAGCCAGGTCAGCAGCACCACCGCCAGGGCAAAACCGATGATCACCAGGCGGCTGTAGGGAAGAACCAGGTTGGGCAGCACCTGGACACCGCCGGACAGCCACGCCGGGTTGGCCACTTCGACGTTCTGGGCGCCGAACAGCAGACGGATGGCCTGGATCAGGATCAGGCTGATGCCCCAGGTGGCCAGCAGGGTTTCCAGCGGGCGACCGTACAAATGGCGGATGACTGTGCGTTCCAGCAGCATGCCGACCCCGGCGCTGACGGCGAAGGCCACCGGCAGGGCGACCAGTGGATAGAACGCGAGGGCTTCTGGCGCATAGCGTTGCATCAGGACCTGCACCACGTAAGTGGCATAGGCACCGAGCATCAGCATTTCGCCATGGGCCATGTTGATCACCCCGAGCAGGCCGAAAGTGATTGCCAGGCCGAGGGCCGCCAGCAGCAGGATCGATCCCAGGGACAAGCCGCTGAAGGCCTGGCCCAGCAGTTCACCGAACAGCAGCTTGCGCTTGACCTGGGCCAGGCTGGTCTCGGCGGCGGTGCGAACCTTGGCATCGCTTTCAACGCCAGGTTCGAGCAGGGCCTCGAGGCGGGTGCGGGCCATGGGATCGCCGGTTTCACCGAGCAGGCGTACCGCCGCCAGGCGCACGGCAGGATCGCTGTCGACCAGTTGCAGGTTGGCCAGGGCCAGGCCGAGGGCGGCCTGGACCGCCGTATCGGACTCGCTGGCAAAGCGCCGGTCGAGGAAGGCGACCTGGGCCGGTTGTGCACTTTTTTGCAGTTGTTGCGCGGCGACCAGGCGCACGCGTGCATCGTCATGGAGCAGTTGGTGGCTGGCCAGGGCGTTGTCCACCAGGCCGCGCAGACGGTTGTTCAGGCGCAGCTTGCGGGTGTCGCCGGGGGCGATGCGGCCTTGTTGCAGGGCGGTCAGCAACGTCAGCCGGGCCGGGTCGGGTTGCGCCGCCCAGTCCTGGAGCAGGCGGGCCTGGTCGTTGGCCTTGGCGGCAATGAAGTAGTCGGCGTCGCTGGCCTGGGCGACCAGGGGCAGCAGCAGGAACAGGCCGAGTAAGAGGCGCTGGAGGGCCTTGGGCATGGCGGTTTCCTTGTGGGGTGCTTTGGGGGCTCTTCGCGGGGCAAGCCCGCTCCCACAGGGGGTTGTACAACCCAGGTGGGAGCGGGCTTGCCCCGCGATAAACTCAATTACCCTTCACCGCATAGTCCGGCCGCTTGTCATTGCCCGGGATGAACGGGCTCCACGGCTGCGCCCGCACCGGCTGCTCGGTTTCCCAGACCACGTTGAACTGCCCGTCGTCCTGGATCTCGCCGATCATCACCGGCTTGTGCAGGTGGTGGTTGGTCTTGTCCATGGTCAGGGTGTAGCCCGACGGCGCCTTGAAGCTCTGCCCGGCCAGGGCTTGGCGAACCTTGTCGACATCGGTGGACTTGGCCTTTTCCACCGCCTGGGCCCACATGTGGATACCGACGTAGGTGGCTTCCATCGGATCGTTGGTCACCGCCTTATCGGCACCCGGCAGGTTTTTAGCCTTGGCGTAGGCCTTCCAGTCGGCGACGAACTGGCTGTTGACCGGGTTATCCACCGACTCGAAGTAGTTCCACGCCGCCAGGTGACCCACCAATGGCTTGGTATCGATCCCGCGCAGTTCTTCCTCGCCCACGGAGAAGGCCACCACCGGCACGTCGGTGGCTTTCAGGCCCTGGTTGGCCAGTTCCTTGTAGAAGGGCACATTGGAGTCGCCGTTGACCGTGGAGATCACTGCGGTCTTGCCGCCGGCGGAGAATTTCTTGATGTTGGCGACGATGGTCTGGTAATCGCTGTGGCCGAACGGCGTGTACACCTCTTCGATGTCCTTGTCGGCCACGCCCTTGCTGTGCAGGAAGGCGCGCAGGATCTTGTTGGTGGTGCGCGGGTAGACGTAGTCGGTGCCGAGCAGGAAGTAGCGCTTGGCCGCGCCGCCTTCTTCGCTCATCAGGTATTCCACCGCCGGGAGCGCCTGCTGGTTCGGCGCGGCGCCGGTGTAGAAGACGTTGGGCGACATTTCTTCGCCTTCATACTGCACCGGGTAGAACAGCAGGCCGTTGAGCTCCTCGAACACCGGCAGCACCGACTTGCGCGACACCGAGGTCCAACAACCGAACACGACCGCGACCTTGTCCTGGCTCAGCAACTGGCGGCCCTTTTCGGCGAACAGCGGCCAGTTCGACGCCGGGTCGACCACCACCGGCTCCAGCAGCTTGCCGTTGACCCCGCCCTTGGCGTTGATCTGCTCGATGGTCATCAGGGCCATGTCCTTGAGCGAGGTCTCGGAAATCGCCATGGTCCCGGACAGCGAATGCAGGATGCCGACCTTGATGGTCTCGGCGGCCTGGATGCTCCAGCTCAGGCCCATCGCCGCGATGGACGCGCTGAGGGTGAAGGCCTTGATCAGACTGCGACGCTTCATATGTGCTCTCTCCGTTGAGTTCGAATGTGCGCTAAGGCAGATGGCGACTTCGGGAGAGAGCTTTAGCAAGGCCTGTGCCGGACCTGCGAAAGGCTCTGGCACGGGCTTTATGGCGTGGCAGGAGGGAAAGCATGCACCGCCACGGCGCCGAACGGGCGAAGCGGTGCAGCCGGCTGCGCAGTACTGGTGCGCAGCCGGTAAGGGTCAGGCTTGTTGCGCGGTCGCCTGCTGGCGATTGCGGCGCACGAACTGGTAGGTCACCGCCAGCAGCACAAACCACAAGGGTGTGACGACCAGTGCCTGGCGGGTGTCGCTTTCCAGGCTCAGCAGCACCAGGATGAAGGCGAAGAATGCCAGGCACATCACCGCCATGAAGCGTCCACCCGGCATCTTGTACTTCGACGCCTGGTGCAGGGCGGCGCGCTGTTTGCGGTAGCTCAGGTACGACAGCAGGATCAGGGTCCAGACGAACATGAACAGGATCGCCGACACCGTGGTCACCAGGGTGAAGGCTTCGATCAGGTCGGGGATCACGTACATCAGCGCCGCACCCAGCAGCAGGCAGGTGCAGGAGAAGTACAGGCCGTTGGCCGGCACCGAGCGGCTGGACAGGTGTTCGAAGCGGCGTGGCGCATCGCCCTGCTGGGCCAGGCCGAAGAGCATGCGGCTGGTGGAGAACACACCGCTGTTGGCCGAGGACGCTGCCGAGGTCAGTACCACGAAGTTAATGATGCTTGCCGCCGCCGGCAGGCCGGCCAGTACGAACAGCTCGACGAACGGGCTCTTGCCCGGTACTACGTCGCGCCAGGGGGTCACCACCATGATGGTGATCAGCGCCAGCACATAGAACACGATGATTCGCACCGGGATCGAATTGATTGCCCGCGGCAGGGTGCGCTCCGGGTTCTTCGCTTCGGCGGCGGTGGTGCCCACCAGCTCGATGCCGACGAAGGCGAACACGGCGATCTGGAACCCGGCGAAGAAGCCCATCAGGCCATGGGGGAACATGCCGTCGTCATTCCACAGGTTGGCCAGGCTCGCGGTACGTCCGGCCGGCGACTCGAAACCGCTCAGGGCCATGTACAGGCCGGTGCCGACCAGGGCGAGGATGGCGACGATCTTGATCATCGCGAACCAGAACTCGATCTCGCCGAACAGCTTCACCGTGATCAGGTTCAGCGACAGCAGCAGGCCGACACAGGCCAGCGCGGGCGCCCACTGCGGCAGGTCGGGGAACCAGAACTGCGAGTAGGCGGAGATGGCGATGACATCGGCAATGCCGGTGATGATCCAGCAGAACCAGTAGGTCCAGCCGGTGAAGTAACCGGCCCAGGGGCCGAGCAGGTCGGCGGAGAAATCGATGAACGACTTGTACTCCAGGTTCGACAGCAGCAATTCGCCCATGGCGCGCATGACGAAGAACAGCATGAAACCGATGATCATGTAAACGAAGATGATCGAAGGACCGGCCAGGCTGATGGTCTTGCCCGAGCCCATGAACAGCCCGGTACCGATGGCGCCGCCGATGGCGATCAGCTGGATGTGGCGGTTGGACAGGTTGCGTTGCAGGTGTTCATGGTCATCGGGCGTGGGGTGTTGCGGCGACAGGTTCGCGGTCATGGGCAGGCATTCCGTACGGGGCGATTCTCTTGTGCGCCCTAGGCTAACACGCGGCTTTGCGGCGCAGCCGCGACAATACGTCTCAAGACCAAAGGTGGCTTGCGTAGGGTCAGCGTTTGCGCATCAGGCCAATGAAGAACAGGCCGCCGATGGCAGCGGTGGCAATGCCGATCGGCAGGTCCTCGGGTGAAATCAGCGTGCGCGCGGCGACATCGACCCAGATCAGGAACAGGCTGCCTGACAGCAGGCACACCGGCAGCAGGCGGGTATGCTCAGCACCGACCAGGCGCCGGGCGATGTGCGGCACCATCAGGCCGACGAAGCCGATCGAGCCGCTGATTGCCACCAGCACGCCGGTCAGCAGCGAGCAGATCAGGAACGCCAACAGCCGCACCGAGCGGGCATTCAGGCCGAGGGTCACGGCGGTCTGTTCACCTGCCATCAGCGCATTGAGGGCACGGGCCATGCCCAGCAGCAGGGTCAGCCCCAGCAGTACGCTGATCGCCGGAATCGGCAGCAGCTCCCAGCGGGCCAAGCCCAGGCCGCCGAGCATCCAGAACATCACCGCCGAGCTTGCCCGGTGATCGCCGAGAAACAACAGCAGGTTGGCAATCGCCATCATCACAAAGGCCACCGCCACGCCGCACAGCAGCAGCCGGTCGCTGTCCAGGCGGCCATGGCGGCTGGCGATGGCCAGCACCAGCAGCATGCTGCACAGCGCGCCGATGAAGGCCGCCAGGGGCAAGGTCAGCACCCCGAGCAGTTCGCCGATATGCAGCACCACCAGCACCGCGCCGAGGGTCGCACCGGAGGTCACGCCCAACAGGTGCGGGTCGGCCAGGGGGTTGCGGGTGACGGCCTGGAGCACCGCGCCGATCAGCGCCAGGCCACCGCCGACCAGCGCCGCCAGCAGCATGCGCGGTACACGGATCAGCCAGACGATATGTTCCTGGCCGGTGGTCCAGGCGGGCACCTCGGGGGCGATACCGAACAGCTTGAACAGCAGCACCCGCCACACCACCTCGACCGGCACCGGGGCGGCACCGAAACCCAGCGACACCACGCAGGACACCAGCAACAGGCCGCTCAGACCGAGCAACAGCAGACGATAGCGACTCATGCGCCGTGCAGGCCCGCAGCGATGGCTTCGATGGCTTCGACGTTTTCCAGGCTTGGTGTCGCGGCCACGTAGGGGATGACCACGAAACGCTTGTCACGGATCGCCGGCACCGACTGCAGCGCCGGGTGCTGTTCGAGGAACGCCTGCTTCTGGGCCGCGCTGACTTCGCCGTAGTCGACGATGACGATCAGTTCGGGGTTGCGCTCGACCACGCTTTCCCAGTTGACCCGGGTCCAGCTGGCCTCGATATCGTCCAGCACGTTACGGCCACCAGCGGCCTCGATCAGGGCCTGGGGTATGCCCAGGCGGCCGGAGGTCATGGCCCGATCCTCGCCGCTGTCATAGAGGAACACCCGGGGACGCTGCGCGGGCAGCTGTTGCTGCACGGTGGCGACCCGCTGCTGCATCTGCCCGATCAATTGCTCGGCGCGATCCTGCACATCGAAGATCCGGCCCAGGTTGCGCAGGTCGTTGTAGGTGTCGTCAAGGCGGGCGGCCGGGCGCTTCATGACGAAGGCGCAGGACTCGGTCAGCTCGTACACCGGGATGCCCAGGGGCGCCAGGCTCTGTGGGGTCAGGTCGCCGCCGATGCGCATGCCGTAGTCCCAGCCGGCGAAGAAGAAATCGACGTTGGCATCGAGCAGGGTTTCCACCGACGGGTACTTGCTGGCCAGCTCCGGCAGGCCATCGAGCTCCTTGCGCAGTTCGGGTGTGACGGCCTTCCAGCCGCTCACGCCGCTGTAGCCGACCATGCGCTGGCGCAGGCCGAGGGCGAGCATCATCTGGGTCATGTTGATGTCGTGGCTCAGGGCACGCTCGGGGGCCTTGTTGAAGGTCACCTGGCGGTTGCAGCTTTGCACGGTCAACGGGTACTGGCTGGCCTGGGCGAATGCGCTGGCGTTGGCGAGCAGGCCCAGCAAGAGAAGCAGGGTGGTTCGAATCATCGCTGGGTTATCCAGGTAAGGCGTGGGTGGTCGGCCAGGGGGTGACGGTCGATCAGCGCCTGCACGCCGAAGACGTCATGCAGCAGTTCGACCGTGAGCACTTCACTCGGTGTGCCGCTGGCAACAATGCGACCGTGGTCCAGCACATACAGGCGGTCACAGAAGGCGGCGGCCAGGTTCAGGTCATGGATGCTCGCCAGGGTGCCGATGCCCAGGCGCCGGACCTGTTGCAGCAACTCCAGCTGGTAGCGTGGATCGAGGTGGTTGGTCGGTTCGTCGAGGATCAGCAGTTGCGGTTGCTGGACCAGGGCGCGGGCGAGAATGACACGCTGCTTTTCGCCACCTGACAGGCTGGCGAAGGCGTGATCGTCGAAACCTGCAAGGCCCACGGTCTGCAAGGCTTCCCGGACCAGGCGACGGTCTTGCTCGTTGTCACCATCGAACAGACCTTTGTGCGGGGTGCGGCCCATGGCGACAACTTCCTCGACGTTCAGGCCGAAGGCATCGGGAAACTCCTGCAGGACCACGGCAATGCGCTGGGCGCACCAGCGTGGCGACTGTCGCCACAGGTCGTGCTCATCCAGGTGCACCTGGCCGCGCTCCGGTTTGTTGAAGCGGTAGGCGCAGCGCAGCAGGCTGGTCTTGCCGCTGCCGTTGGGACCGATCAGGCCGACGAACTCCCCGGCGCCGACCTTGAGATCGACCTCGCGCAACTGGAACTGATGATGACAATGGCCGTGGCCCAGGGGCGACCAGTGCAGGCCGCTGATACTCAGGGTGCTCATGAAGATCCTGCGGCCCTGCCGGGCCATTGCCGGCAGGACCCTGTCAAAAACGGGCACCCATGGTAGCGGATTTGCCCCGCAGCCGCTGGCGCAGTACCTCGAACTGCGCAAGGGAGGCCTGACGGTCTCCATCGCAGCCTGCGGCAGCGGCTACGGGGGTAGGGTTTGCCTGAGGGTTTCAGAAGCGTCCCGCATCGCTTCGGGATATTTCCTATGTTGATTGCACGTGCCGTCGTGACAGGCTTCACGGCCCCCTGACAAAGGTGGAAATCGATCCCTTACCAGGCCCCCCTTACGATGCACGCTCATGACTGAAGACCTTCAGAACGCACTGGCGTTCTTCCAGCCAGCGCCGTCCGGCTGGCTTTCCGGTGTCCGGCAGCGCGCCGAAGACAGCGGCACCTGGCTGTGGGAAACCCTGCAAGGCGACTTCCATGACGACCCCACCACGGCGCAGATCGTCACCGGTACGGTGATCTCCATGGTGCCGCTGGTGGACCAGCTCTGCGACATTCGCGACTTCATCGCCAACTGCCGCAAGATCGACCAGGACAGCAGCGATACCGGTGCCTGGATTGCCATGGTGCTGACCCTGATCGGGGCGCTGCCGATCATCGGCTCGTTGTTCAAGGGCTGCCTCAAGGTGATGTTCCACGCGGCACGGCGCAGGTTTCACAGTGCCCTCAAGCCCACGGAGCGTGACACGGCGATGATCGAGCAGGGCGTACGTCTGCTGGACCGTTACCTGGGCATTGCGGTGGTGCGCAAGCGATTGGCCCAGATGGATATCTACAACATCCATCAGTACCTGGCGGAAAAAGTCGATGCGCTCAAGGACCAGCTCAACGTGAACCTGCTGCTGGACGGCTTCAAGACCCTGTTGGACGCTACCCGTGGCTTGATGAAACTCGTCACCGACTGGGCCCCGGCCTCGCTCACAGCACCGGTGCAAGCGTTGGCGGCTGTTCTGGAGCGGGTGTCCGCCCAGGCCCGCGCCGGGGTGGAGCAGGCGATCGGCCCGACCCGGGATTACCTGGACGCACTGGCCAACCGCCTGCGGGTGGAGGCCGACAACGCCTACCGCGTGCGGCCGGGCAACAATGTTCATGTGCTGGGGCAGCGGGCCGATGCTGAGTTGGAGCTGATGAAGCAGCGGCGGCCGGAGTGGGTGGATGAGGTTGTGAAGGCGAAGTTTGCGGCGATTAGAGACCTGCCACCCGGCGCCGTGGACAATATTGCCAACGGTTGGCCGGATATTCGTGTCACCTCCGGGAGCCCACCCTTACAAGGTAAGTTCACTACCTTCGATGATTCTCTGCGAGCTTCGTCGGTCTCAGGGGGAGAACGACTCTATCGAGTGGTGGAGCCCGGTATGAACTCCTATGACAACGGCACGTTCTGGATGCGTGAAGCCGAGTTCCAGAAACTGACTTCCAAAGGTGAATGGCGACGTCACTTCGCCGTCTGGAAACACTGGAATGAGAATGGCGAATATGTGGTGTACACCGTGCCGCCGGGCCAGCCCCTCAAGGTCTGGGAGGGGCGGGCAGCGACGCAGAAATTTGACTCCGCAGATGCCTACAAGCTGGAAGGTGGACGAGAGCAGATCTTGTTGAATCCAGATGACCTGAAACCGGAATTTGTAAGCCCCCGAAGAGCAACTGGCTGGGGATACGACGACGGCACGGGCGATCCCGACCTGGACCCGCTCAAGCCCTTTCTGGGGCTGCCCGAGCTCACCCATAACTGGTACCCGAATTAAGGAGTCCCCCATGGCTGTATTACATCCCCTGGAGTGCTACCTGCTCGAAGCTTTCAGTTGCGCCAAGCATATCGCGGCTACCCGCGATCAGGTTATCGAACTGATCGATGCCCACGAGGCTGCCTATGCCCGCCTGCAACAGGAGCTCGACCCACACCAGCGCAACAAACCGTTATGGCAACAGGCTGATGTGACCTGGGGAACACGGGTATTGCCGAACATACGGCCTGCCCGAGAACGTTACATCAAGGCTTACATCCTGCGTACCCATAACGATCCGAGTGCCTTTGGAGGGGTAGGTAACACATTAAGCAACTGGAATCGTGGCATCAGCGAGTTCTGGGATGGCTGGATGACCGAGGAGGAGAAAAAGCGCATCTCGTTAGCGCAAGACGTGGCCACCAAGCTGGATATGCGGATAGGGGCAACAACCGGGGGGGAATGGCGTGAAGGTTCTTTGACGTACATTGGGCAAGGTGGTCAGTATGAGGTGGCTGAATTACCCCGGCGCATCCCTCGTTACGTGCTGGACCCCAGTGTTCGAATTGAAAAGGATGAAGGCGCCAAGCAGATCGGCATCTATCTACCAGACATTGAATTCGCGGCGGCGCAATTGTTGTATCCCACTCGATTCGAGGGCGGTGTACGGGCGCTTCAGGGGGTAAGTCGCAGTGACTATGTCAGCGAACACACCGGAAAACGCGCCTACAACTGGACGGAATCCCGATGGGCGGAGACTGGCTGGACCCTGATTCGTCGCGTTGAAGGCGAGTTCATCGAAGTTCCGGAGCGCGGCTTCTTTCCCCGGGGCGAGCCCGAGGAGCTGTACCGCTGGCCTGAGCGCGAAGCGCAGTTCATCACGCGGGAGGGGGAGTTCATCAGCGGCTGGTCCGGTGAACCGGCCAGCCATAGCGGCAAGTGGTCGACTTTTGGCCGAAAGGGCTTCGAGTACGAGGACCTGCAGCAAGGCCAGCGCCTGCCGTACAAGGACGCGCAGGCAGTGAAGTGGACGCTGATCAAACGTGTCGATGGCGGGTCGTGTACTGAGCCGCCACCTTCCGTTCGCCCCCTGGAGGAACCTGGGTCGACTTGACATCGAATCAGGTCCTGAGTGCTGACGCCGTACTGCTCTTTAGATGTTTGCTTTAAAGCAGCGGGTCGTGACAGTTTGTGGTCGCTTCGCGCCCGATCGCAGTCTGCGGCAGCGGCTACACACCCATTTCCACTTTCGGCCCCAGGCGGGACAGCACTCCCCAATCCAGGACCAGAATCGCCAGCAGTGAGGCCCCCACGAGCGGAAATGCCACCCCCAGGCCAGCCATGATCACGATCGCCGTCTTCCACTTCGGCAGATCATGACGCAGCGGCGGCACTCCCAGGCTCCCCTGTGGACGACGCTTCCACCACATCACCAGGCCACTCACCGAGCCCAACAGGATCATCAGGCATACCAGCAGGATAATGATCTGGTTCAGTGGGCCGAACATCTTGCCTTCATGCAGCATCACGCCCACTTCCGTGGCGCGGGCGACGCCGTTGTAGTCCTGCCAGCGCACATCCACCAGGACCTTGCCGGTGTACTGGTCGACATGCAGGGTGGCGTCGTTGCGCGGGTCGTCGGCGAACACGGCGATGGTGTACACGCCGTCGGCGCTGGTGGGCAGTGTGATGCTGTAGCCAGGCTCGACCGCGTTGCTGCCGGCCAGGTCCTGGACCTGCTGCAGGCTGATCTGCGGCGCGGCCGGGGCGCTTGAACCCATGTCGTGGCCGGCATGCTCGGCGTGGGCACCGGACTGCGGCATCGGCGTATTTTCCACCGCCCAGGGGACGGTCTGGCGGGTCGCGCTGTTGAGTTCGCGGGCCTGCTGGTCGGACTTGGGCACATCATTCCACATGGTCGCCGGGAAGCTGTTCCAGACATCGGCGTAATGCTTGCCCCAGAAGCCGGTCCAGGTCATGCCGCTGAGCAGCATCAACAGCAGCAGCGCCGAGCCCCAGAAACCGGTGACCGCATGCAGGTCGCGCCAGAGCAGGCGCCCGCGGGCATTCAGGCGAGGCCAGAGCACACCCGCCGAGCGCGCTCCGCGTGGCCACCACAAGTACAGGCCGGAGACCACCAGCACCACGCCCCAGCCGGCCGCCAGTTCCACCAGGCGGTCACCGACGGTGCCGATCATCAGCTCGCCATGCAGAGCGCGGGCGACGGCTTGCAGGTTGGCTTTCGCGTCCTGTTCGCCCAGCAGCCTGCCGTCATAGGGGTTGATGAACACATTCAGTTCTCGGCCGCCGTCCTGGACCACGAACTGCGCGCTACGGTCCGCGCTGGTGGCGGGCAGGTACTGGCTGACCTGTCCCTTGGGGTAGGCCGCGCGCACCTGGTGCAGCAGGTGGTCGGCGCTCTCTGGGTGATGCCCGGCCTCGACCACCATCAGGTCGCGGTAGAGCAAAGGATCGAGTTGCGGCTTGAACAGGTAGATGATCCCGGTGATCGCCAGCAGGATCATGAACGGGGCGACGAACAGCCCTGCATAGAAGTGCCAGCGCCAGGCCAGGTTGTAGAAGGAAACCGACGGTTTGCTCATGGTGTGCTCCCATGTTGCCAAAGTAGGGCGCGATCGCTGATCGCGCCCCGGTGGTGGATCAGAAACTCAGGTCGACCTTGGTCCAGAGCGTGCGCCCCGGCTCGTTGATCGCTTGTGGATCACTTGCCGGGTAGCCGAAGCCGGCGTTGCCCGCCAGGTTCAGGTGTTCGGCGTATGCCTTGTCGAACAGGTTGTCGACCCCGGCACTGAGCTTGAGGTGCTGACTGACCCTGTAGCTGCCATTGAGCGAGAACACCCCAAAGCCTGAACTTTTCTCGTAGTCCTTGCCGACCACATTGCCGTAGCCCTCGGCAATACGGTTCTGCGCGGCCACCACCCGCCACAGGGCGCCGGCGCTCCAGTCGTCGCGGCTGTAGGTCAGGCCCAGGCGGCTTTCCAGAGGTGGCATCTGTGGAAGCGCTTTGCCATCACTGCTGTTCTTGCCCCAAGCGTAGGCCAGTGTCGCGTCGGCTTTCCAGTTCGGGGTCAGGTTGTAGGCAGCGCCCAGTTCGCCACCCATGATCCGGGCGTCGATGTTCTGTGCCCGGGAGGTGCTCATGCCCATCATTGCGCTGCGGTAGTCGAACAGGATGTAGTCGCGGATCTGCCCGACGTAGCCCGAGGCCCAGGCCTGCAGGTCATCGGTCTGGTACTGGATGCCAAAGTCGAGCTGGGTGGTCTTCTCCGGCTTGATGCTGTCGAAGGCATTGACCGAGCCTGCCGGGCCGGACTTGGGCGAGAACAGCTCCCAGTAGTCGGGAAAGCGCTGGGCGTGCCCCAGGCCGATGTAGGTGGTGGCGGGCATTTCGACCAGGTCGTGTTCGTAGCGGACGAAGGCGCTGGGCAGGGTGTCGGCACGGGTATCGCCGTTGGTGGGGCTGGTGGCACGGTAGTCCTTGGCCGAGGCGCGGTCCAGGCGGGCGCCGGTGATCAGTCGGTCCTGGTCGGCGGCGTACCAGGTCAGTTCACCGAACACCCCGTAGTTGTGGAAGTCGGCGTCCTTGGTCCAGGGCATCTGCTTGTGCACATCGATGCCCATGCCGCCGCGCTGACGGTGTTCGTTGGTCTGTGCATCGACACCGGCAATCAGTTGCAACTCGCTCCAGCGCCAGGTGCCCTTGACCCGGCCACCCAGGGTACGGCGGTCGACGTTGCTGACCATCGGCATGCCCATCATGCCCATGCCCGAGGGCGTGCGCAGGCTGTAGTTGTCCATCACGTGGTCGGCGTAGTTGTAGTAGACCTGGGCTTCGAGCTTGTCCCAGACCTCGCCGATGCTGGACTTTTCGAAGCGCAGGCCCAGGCTTTCGCGTTTGAACTGCGAACCGTCCATGCCGCGTCCGGCGTAGCGGGCCTCGCCATCGCCCTTGCCGGCGGTGAGCTCGACCAGGGTGTCGGCATCCGGTGTCCAGCCCAGGGCTACGTCACCGTTCCATTTGTCCCAGCGCGATGGCACGGTGTCGCCGTTGCCGTCTTCGTAGTCGTCGGCGTGCGATTGGTTGCCGACAAAGCGCGCATAGCCCAGTTGGTTGCCCGCCGCTGTGTCGACCAGCTTGTCGAAGCGGCCATTGGAACCGGCCAGCAGGCTGGCATTGACGCGGCTGCCGAGCTCACCGAATTTCTCCGGGTCGCGGTCGAAGAGAATGGTCCCGGCCGAAGCCCCCGGGCCCCAGATCACGCTTTGCGGGCCCTTGATCACGGTCAGGCGGTCATATGTCTCCGGCGAGATGTAGGAGGTGGGGGCGTCCATGCGATTGGGGCAGGCGCCGAGCATCACGCCGCCGTTGGTGAGGATGTTCAACCGTGAGCCGAACATGCCGCGCAGGACCGGATCGCCATTGGTGCCGCCGGCGCGGATTGCCGAGAAGCCGGGAATGGTCTTGAGGTAGTCGGCGCCGTCGCTGGCCGGCACGGGCTGGCGCGGCTCCTTGGGGTTGGTGACGATGGTCAGGGGCGAACTGGGGGCCACGGCGGTGATGACCGTCGGGCTCAGTTCATTGTGCTCGTGAGGGTGTTCGTCACCCTGAGGGCTGGCGGCCACGGCCAGGGGGCTGAGCAGGGTACCGCAGAGCGCGGCGAGGGTCCCTTGCAGGGACAGGCGAAAAACAGCAGTGCAGCCGGACATAGTGATTCCAACATCGATCAGTCATGAGGGCACGCAAGGTCCGCGGCATGAGGCCGGACGCTTGTGCGCAAACGGTGTATTCAGACGACGATGAAAGACGGCGGTGCGCGGGGCCTGGCCCCAGGGAAGACCGTATGCCGCGCATGCCCCCGGTGAGGCGGGACCAGCAGCGGGCTGCCGGAGGGAAGGGGATCGGTGTTGAGCAGGCTCAGGGCCTGGGGCAGCGCCGGGCAGTGGAAGAACAGGCTGCAATAGCCACACTTCTCCCAGACCATGTTCAGGGAGGGGCTGTTGCGATGGTGGCTGTCACCGTGGCAGTCGGCAGCGCCTTCCATGCTCATGCTCATGCCTGCCGGCATGGCACGGTGATCCATCGGCATCGACTGGGAAACCAGTGGGCCGATAAAGATCATCAACATGGCGAACAGGCTCAGCCAGCTGCCGCGCGCCCTTCGGGTGTCAGGGCGGGTGGGGCGGGTGAGTCTGCTGCGGGCGATGCTCATGGCGCGCCGCGCTTGGCGATCAGTGCGAGTGGGCCGCTTCTTCAGGCGCCTGCTTCTGCACCGCGACCTCGACGGTGATATCGCCGGCTTTCTGGAAGTGCAGGGTCAGCGGGAAGCGCTTGCCATCGCTGAGCAGGCTGCGGTCCTTGGGTTGCATCAGCATCACGTGGTAGGCCCCCGGGGCGAAGACCAGGTCCTTGCCGGCGGGCACCTCGACACGCTGTACCTGCTGCATCTTCATCAGGCCGTCCTTGTGCACATGCTCGTGCAACTGGGCGTCGTCGCTGATCGGGCTGTCGACGCCGAGCAAGGTGTCGGCAGTGTTGCCGCTGTTGTGGACGATGAAGTAGGCGGCCACGTTGGGCGCGTTGGGCGGCAGTTCCTGCGACCACGGGTGGGCGATATGCAGGTCACCCTTGGTGTATTCGTGGGCGTTGGCAAAGGTCGCCGGCAGCAACAGCGCAGCCAGCAGCAGGGCGTTCTTGATCATGGTGATTCTCCGGTCGATTTGGGGTTGCAGCAGTGTGCGCAGTGAAGTCAGACCAGAGGAGAGGCGCGGGGGTTGAGGGCTGGCCACAGTTGCCGTGGCGTGGGCTGGTATGCAGCGAGCAGCGGCTCCAGCGTGTCGGGCAGTACGGGTGGTGTGGTCAGGCGTGGTACATGCCCCGGCAGTGCCAGCAAGGGCGCTGCGCCGGAGCAGCACCAGCAGTGTTGCATGCCGGAATGGTCATCGCCCTGCTGACCGAGGTCGAGCTTGCCCAGGGCCATGATTTCGGGTGTGGCCTTGGCGCCCACACTCGAACAGAACGCACCCCACAGGAGTTGCTCGGCCGGCCCCTTGGGCGCGGCGGACGCCAACGGCATGGCCAGCAGATTGAACAGCACTGCGAAGCAGGCGATCCAGGCAATGGCGGGCCGATGTGAGGACATGAGGCGTTCCGGTTGGAATCAGGTGGTGGCTATTGTAACCCCCAGTGTAGGCAAAATTGCCGAGGGTGCGGTGAATTACCGCACCCCTGAGGGCCTTGTCCTAGACCGGCTTGTTGCGACCCATCAAGCCGCGCACGGTTTCCTGCAGGTCGGCCGGCAGTACCACGACCTTGGCGTTGTCGCTGCTGGCCAGGGACTCCATCGCGCCGATGTAGCGTTCGCCCAGTAGGTACATGGCCGGGGTGATCTCGGTGCCCACCGCTTCCTTGACCAGGGTGATCGAGCGTGCCGAAGCCTCGGCGAGATTGATCTGCGCCTCGGCATCGAGCTTGGCCGCCTGCTGGCGTGCCTGGGCCTCGAGGATCGCCGCCTGCTTGGCGCCCTCGGCACGGGTCACGTCGGCCTTGCGTTCACGCTCGGCGGCGGCCTGGCGCTCCATGGCCGCCTGCATGTTTTCCGAGGGCTTGATGTCCTGGATTTCCACCGAACGCACGGTCACGCCCCAGTCTTCAGTTTGCTCGGACATGGCCTCACGCAGGCGCGCCTTGATCTGTTCGCGGCTGGACAGTGCTTCGTCGAGGTCCATGGCGCCGACTATCGCGCGTAGGGCGGTCATGGTCAGGCTGGTCACGGCGAAGGAAAAGTCCTGCACGCCGTAGGCGGCTTTCTGCGGGTCGACGACCTTGGCGAAACACAGGGCATTGGCGACGATCACCGCGTTGTCGCGGGTGATGATCTCCTGCTGCTGCACATCGAGGATGATGTCCTTGGTGGGCAGGCGGTAGGCGACCACATCCACGTAGGGGATGACGATGTTCAGGCCTGGCTTGAGGGTGCTGTGGTAGCGACCCAGGCGCTCGACAATCCACTCTTCGCCCTGGGGCACGATGCGCACCCCCTTGAACAGGGTGACGATGACGAACAGGGCGATAGTGCTGACGACAATGAGGCTGGTCATGAGGCGAACATTCCTTTTGCGGGTCAGGCCCGGGTAACGCGGGCGGTATTGCCTTCGATGGCGGTGAGGCGAACACGCTCGCCGGACTGGATCTCGGCATCGGCGATGCACACCCACTCTTCGTTGCCGAGGATGGGTTTCTGGAAGCGCACGCGGCCTTTCTGGAATTCCGAGACCGTGGCCGTGAGCAGGCCGACCTGGCCGATCACATCGTCGGCGGTCCAGCGGGTGTCAGGCTGCTTCTTGCGAAACACCTTGAACCACAGGACGGTGATGAGCGAGGAGAACGCCACCCACAACAGCATCTGCATGTCCAATTGCAGGCTTGGTGCCAGATAGGCGACCAGCGACACCAGTACGGCGCCGATGCCGAACCAGAGGATGAAGAAGGTGGGCAGGAGCAGTTCGAGCACAATCAGGCCGAAACCGAACACCAGCCAGATCCACCATTGCATGTCCATATGGGCGAGTCTTCCTGAGGAGGAGCGGGCAGTGTAAATCAGGGGTGTAGCGCAGGGCTATTCAGATAAGGCCCCAATGCCTGTAGGAGCGGCGGTACGACGACTCGACTTTTTCCGCGATGCGATGTGACGGAAGAATCGCCGTCACGGGACAAGCGCCTGCAGCAATGCCTGTGTGCTGTCGAAGCTGCGCGTGACAGCTGCAAGCGCCGGACGTTTCAGGATCAACACGGGAATGCCTCGCTCCCGAGCGACCTGCAGTTTCGGCTCGGTTGCCCCGCTGCCACTGTTCTTGCTGACCAGCACATCGATCTGCCGGCGCTCGAACAGTGCGCGTTCATCCTCCAGGTTGAATGGCCCCCGCGCCCCGATCACCTCGCAATGCTCGTTACCCGGGACAGTCTCCAGTGCCCGCAATGTCCAGAACTGTTGTGCCGGTATCTCTTGCAGATGCTGCAAAGGCTCACGACCCAGGGTGAACAAAGGCCGCTGGAAGGGTGCCAATGCCCGCGTCAGCTCCGTCCAGTCCGCCACTTCACGCCAGTCGTCCCCTGGTTGCGGCGCCCACGCCGGGCGCCTCAACGCCCAGCAGCCAATGCCCGTCATACGCGCCGCAGTGGCAGCGTTGTGGCTGATCTGTGCGGCATAGGGATGGGTGGCATCGATCAACAGGCCGATGCCTTCGGCACGGATAAACGCGGCCAGCCCTTCAGCACCGCCGTAACCGCCGACGCGAACCTGACAGTCGAGGTCGGTCGGTACCCGGCCAATGCCGGCCAGGCTGTAGATGTGCTCAGGGCCCAGGGTGCGGGCAATGGCCAGCGCCTCGGTGACCCCGCCCAGCAACAGAATGCGCTTCATGCAAAGGCCCCCGCATGGCCGACAATGCCGCCTTGGCGGTCGATGGCAAACACTTCCACCTGCACCTGCGCCGGGACCACGCTGCGAGCGAAGGCCTGGGCGTGGGCGCAGACCGCATCGCCCAGGGCGATGCCCGCCGCAGTCGCCAGGGCCAGGGCCTGCTGGCTGGTGTTGGCCGCGCGGATCGCCGCTTGCAGGTCGCTGTCGGCACCGATGGCTGCCGCCCACTCGGCCAGCTGTGGCAGGTCGATGCTGGAGTGGCGGCTGTGCAGGTCCATGTGCCCGGCGGCGAGCTTGCTGATCTTGCCGAAGCCTCCGCACAGGCTGAGTTTTTCCACAGGCACCTTGCGCAGGTGCTTGAGCACCGCGCCGACGAAGTCGCCCATCTCGATCAGGGCGATCTCCGGCAGGTTGTAGACCCGGCGCATGGTGTCTTCGCTGGCGTTTCCGGTGCAGGCGGCGATGTGCTGATAGCCGTTGGTGCTGGCCACGTCGATGCCCTGGTGGATCGAGGCGATGTAGGCCGAACAGGAGAAGGGCCGGACGATGCCGCTGGTGCCGAGAATCGACAGACCGCCAAGAATGCCCAGGCGCGGGTTCATGGTTTTCAGCGCCAACTGTTCGCCGTCCTGCACGTTCACCGTGACTTCGAAGCCACCCGCATAGGTGCATTCATCGGCCAGGTGCTGCAGGTGTTCGCTCATCATCTGTCGCGGCACCGGGTTGATCGCAGGCTCGCCCACGGCCAGCACCAGTCCGGGCCGGGTCACGGTGCCCACGCCCTGGCCGGCCCTGAAGCGCACACCGGGTTCGGCCTGTAAACGCACGCGACTGTAGAGCAGGGCGCCGTGGGTGACATCCGGGTCATCACCGGCATCCTTGAGGGTACCGGCTTCGGCACCGTCTTCATGCAGGCGGCAGAACTCCAGGCGCATCTGCACCTGCTTGCCCTTGGGCAGGGTGATCTGCACGGCATCGCTGTACACGCCGGTCAGCAACAGGCGCGCGGCCGCAAGGCTGGTGGCGGTGGCACAGCTGCCGGTGGTCAGGCCGCTGCGCAGGGGGGCGGGTTGTTCCCGGGTTTCGTCACGCATCGGTGGGCTTGATCGCTTCGAGCAGGGTGATCGGCAAGGCCTGGCGCCAAGTGTCGAATTCGCCCAGGGGCTGGGCCTGGGCGATGTGGATGCGGGTCAGTTCGCCGCCATGTTGCTCGCGCCAGTTGACCAGGGTCAGTTCGCTTTGCAGGGTCACGGCGTTGGCCACCAGGCGGCCACCCGGGCGCAGTTGCTGCCAGCAGTGCTGCAGAACGCCTTCCCGGGTGACGCCACCGCCGATGAAGATCGCATCCGGACGCTCCAGGCCCTCCAGCGCTTGTGGGGCGCGGCCGCGAATCAACTGCAGGCCGGGCACGCCGAGCGCATCCCGGTTGTGTTCGATCAACTGCTGGCGGCCTTCATCGGATTCGATCGCCAGCGCCCGGCAGCTTGGGTGCGCGCGCATCCACTCGATGCCGATCGAGCCACTGCCGGCGCCGACATCCCAGAGCAGTTCGCCCGGCTGCGGCGCCAGGCGGGCGAGGGTGATGGCGCGGACATCGCGCTTGGTCAGTTGCCCATCGTGGCGAAAGGCGGTGTCAGGCAAGCCTGCCAACGGTGACAGGCGCGGTGCATCGAGTGCCGCCTGGCATTCGATGGCTACCAGGTTGAGGTCCGCCGTCTGGCCATGGGGCCAATCTTCAGCCGTGCCGCGCAGACAGCGTTCGTCTGCGCCCCCCAGGTGCTCGAAGACCTGCAGGCGGCTGGGGCCCAAGCCTCGTTCGCGCAGCAGGGCGGCAATGGCCGCCGGGCTGCTGCCATCGTTGCTCAGCACCAGCAGGCGAATGCCGCTGTACAGGTGGGCATTGAGGGCGGCCAACGGACGGGCCACCACCGACAACGTCGTCACCTCCTGCAGCGGCCAGCCGAGCCGGGCGGCCGCCAGCGAGCAGGAAGACGGCATTGGCAGCACGGTCATCTCGTCGGCGTCGAGCTGCCTGGCCAGGCTGGCGCCGACCCCGAAGAACATCGGATCGCCGCTGGCCAGGACGCAGACCGGTTCACCCCGCAGTGCCAGCAGTGGCGCCAGGGAAAAGGGGCTGGGCCATAACAGGCGCTCTGCGCCAATGCAGCGCGGCAGCAGATCCAGTTGGCGCTGACCGCCAAACACCCGTGAAGCCCCCAGCAGTGCACGCCGGGCATTCTTGCCCAGGCCACTGAAACCGTCTTCACCGATACCTACTACTGTCAGCCAGGGCGACATGCAAATTCCTCAATTCCCGCCAATCCGACCGGCAGGCTTTTCATGCCTTCGGACAAAGCAGGCATAATACCGCGCCTTCTACACTGAAGTGCCTTTTCACGATTGTCGGGTGACCTTTTGAACGCGCCTTCCTCGGCCCGCCAGCCCCATGTTTCGCTTCGTCCCTCGGCTTGTCCGGGGTTGTTGCGTATCGTCCAGGCGCTGGATGGCGGCATCTGCCGGATCAAACTGGCCGGCGGGTCACTCTCCGCCGACCAGGCTGATGCGATTGCCACGGCGACTGAATGTTTCGCTGGCGGCGCCATCGAAGCCACCAATCGCGGCAATCTGCAGATTCGTGGCATCAGGGGCGATCATAGCGCCTTGATCGAGCAGTTGCTGGCGGCCGGCCTGGGGCCACGGGAAGCGGCCGGTGACGATGTGCGTAACCTGATGCTCAGTCCGAGCGCCGGGCTTGATCCGCAGATGCTGTTCGACGCCCGGCCGCTGGCCGCGCAGGTGCTGAAGACACTGGAAACCACACCGCGTTTTCATCAGTTGTCGGCCAAGTTCGCCGTGCAGCTGGACGCCGGTGAAGCGCTGGCCATGCTTGAGCATCCCCACGACCTCTGGCTCTGTGCCTTGATGCTCGATGACGAGCCGTGGCTGGCGTTTGGTCTGGCAGGTTGCCCGGCAACGGATTCACCCCTTGGCGCCGTGCCCCTGGCGCAAGGGCACGCGCTGGTGGTTGCCGTGCTCGATCGCTTTCTTGCCCTGGCCAGGCCCGAGCAGGCACGCATGCGTCAGTTGCTTGAAAACTGTTTGCCTGAGGCCTTCGTCAATGACCTGGACCTGCCGATCCGGCGCGATCCGCTGATCCTGCAATGGCGTCGCCCGGTTCAGCCCTGTACTCACCTGGGGCCTTATCCTCAGCGAGAAACCGGGCTCAGTGCCGTCGGCGCCGCGCCACCCCTGGGACGACTGACTCCGTCCATGCTGCGTGGCGTGGCGCAGTTGAGCCGTACGCTGGGCGATGGCAGCCTGCGGATGACACCCTGGCAAAGTCTGCTGCTGCCCAATATTGCCCAGTCGCAGGTGGCGACTGTCACTGCCGGCCTGGCCCGACTCGGCTTGCTGTGCTCGGCTGCCGAGCCACTGGTACGCCTGGTGGCCTGCACCGGTTCGGCGGGCTGCGCCAAGGGCCTGGCCGATACCAAGGGTGACGCCGTGCACCTGGCGGCCCTGCTCACCCCGGGTGCGCCAGCCAGCGTGCACCTGAGCGGCTGTATACGTTCCTGCGCCATGGCCCACGCCGCCCCGGCAACCCTGCTGGCCCGTGCCCCGGGCCGCTATGACTTGTACCTGCGCGACGCGCGCCAGAAGGGCTTCGGTGCCCTGCGCGCGAGCGACCTCACATTGGAAGAAGCCGGCACACTGCTCGATGCCCGCTCACGGAGCCCCCTTGATGATTGATTACATCCGCGATGGTCAGGAGATCTATCGCAATTCCTTCGCGATCATTCGCGAGGAAGCGCGGCTCGACCGGATTCCTGCCGACCTGGAAAAACTCGCGGTACGGGTGATCCATGCCTGTGGCATGGTCGATGCCATCGATGGCCTGCAGTTCTCGCCGGGCGCCGGTACGGCCGGGCGCGAGGCCCTGGCCAAGGGCGCACCGATTCTGTGCGATGCGCGGATGGTGGCCGAGGGCATCACCCGCGCCCGCTTGCCGGCGGACAACCCGGTGATCTGTACCCTGCGCGACGAGCAGGTGCCAGCGCTCGCCCGTGAACTGGGCAACACCCGCTCGGCGGTGGCATTGGAGTTGTGGCGTCCTTATCTGGAAGGCAGTGTCGTGGTCATCGGCAATGCCCCGACCGCACTGTTCTACCTGCTGGAAATGATCGATGCCGGCGCACCGAAGCCGGCACTGATCCTGGGCTTCCCGGTGGGCTTCGTCGGCGCCGCCGAATCCAAGGCCATGCTCGCCGCCGACAGCCGCGGCGTGCCGTTCGTGATCATGCAGGGACGCCTGGGCGGTAGCGCCATGGCCGCCGCTGCGGTCAATGCCCTGGCCACGGAGGTCGAATGATGCAGGCTCGTGGACGTTTGCTTGGCCTGGGCGTCGGCCCTGGCGATCCTGAACTGATCACGGTCAAGGCGCTGCGCCTGTTGCGCGAGTCGCCGGTGGTTGCCTACTTCGTGGCCAAGGGCAAGCGCGGCAACGCCTTCGGCATCATCGAAGGCCATCTGCAGGAGGCGCAAACCTTGCTGCCGCTGGTGTATCCGGTGACCACCGAAGCCTTGCCGGCACCGCTGTCGTATGAACAGGTGATCAGCGACTTCTACGACGAAGCCAGCCTGGAAGTCGCCGCGCACCTGGATGCTGGACGTGACGTGGCGGTGATCTGCGAAGGCGATCCGTTCTTCTATGGCTCCTACATGTACCTGCATGATCGCCTTGCCGAGCGCTACGAAGCCCAGGTGATTCCGGGCGTGTGCTCGATGCTGGGCGGCGCCTCGGTGCTGGGTGCGCCGCTGGTGTACCGCAACCAGAGCCTGTCGGTGCTCTCCGGCGTGCTGCCCCATGAAGAGCTCAAACGTCGCCTGGCCGACGCCGATGCGGCGGTGATCATGAAGCTGGGACGCAACTTCCCCAAGGTACGCGACGTGCTGGCCGAACTCGGTCTGGCCGAGCGCGCGCTGTATGTGGAGCGGGCAACCATGGCCAACCAGAAGATCGTAGCCCTCGATGACGTCGATCCACAGTCCTCGCCGTACTTCTCGCTGATCATCGTTCCGGGTGAAAGGTGGCAAGGCTGATGACGCGCAAAGCTCCGGCCATCGTCATTCTCGGAACAGGCAGCCTGGCCACTGCCCGCAAGATTCAGCAGCTCTACCCGGGTGCCCTGGTCCATGGCCTTGAAGGCCGGGTCGAGGGTGTCGACTGCAGCTACCAGGAATTCGGCGCCACCCTGCGCCAGCTTTATCAACAGGACACGCCGATCATTGCCCTGTGCGCGGCCGGCATTGTCATTCGCACCCTGGCCAGCCTGCTGCTGGAAAAGGGTGTCGAGCCGCCGGTACTGGCGGTGGCCGAGGATGGCAGTGCGGTAGTGCCCTTGCTCGGCGGCCTGGGCGGGGTGAACGTCATGGCCCGGGAGATCGCTGCCGGGCTGGGTGTCGTGCCCGCGATCACCACCAGTGGTGAGCTGCGCTTCGGTACTTGCCTGCTCAATCCGCCCAGTGGCTATGCCCTGGCCGACCTGGAGCTGGGCAAGCGCTTTGTCTCTGACCTGCTGGCCGGTGAGCCGGTGCGCATCGACGGCGAGGCGCCCTGGTTGGCCGATGCGCAACTGCCGCAGAGTGAACAGGCGCAACTGGCCATTCATGTCGGCTGCCAGGCGCGGGATGTCTCGGCCAACGAACTGGTGATCTACCCGCGCTGCGTCGTGGTCGCGATCACTGCCGTTGCGCCGGAACTGGCCGCGACGGTGCATGAAGCATTGCGCACGGCAGGGCTCGCCGAGCCAGCACTGGCTTGCCTGGTGGCCAGCGATGCGCTGATGGCGGAACCTGCACTTCATGCCGCCGCAGCCGAGCTGGGCGTTCCAGTGCGCTTTGCGCCGGGCGCTGAAAACGCCAGCGCACTGGCGGCGCAGGTGTTGCAGCAGTTGTCGTCTGTGCACGCCGTTACCGATGAACTGGCGATTGCGCTCGCCCATCGACCTGTCGATCCTTCGCTGATCGGTCGCGCCCGTGGGCGCCTGGCCGTGATCGGCCTGGGGCCCGGGGCTGCCGAATTCATGGTCCCGGCCGTGAAAGCCGAGCTGGCCCGGGCCAATGACATCCTCGGCTACGAAACCTACGTGCGCATGGCCGGCCCGTTCCGTGCCGACCAGGTCATGCACTGCACCGATAACCGCGAAGAAATGCAACGCGCCCGTCACGCCTTCGAGCTGGCGGCACAAGGACGTTCGGTGGTGGTGGTGTCGTCGGGCGATCCGGGCGTGTTCGCCATGGCGGCGGCGGTGCTTGAAGCCCTGCACGAGTCGACAGATCCGCACTGGCATGCGGTCGAGCTTGAAATGCTGCCTGGGGTCTCGGCATCCCTGGCAACCGCTGCCCAGGCCGGCGCGCCACTGGGTCACGACTTCTGTGTGCTGTCGCTCTCGGACAACCTCAAGCCCTGGTCGATCATCGAGAAACGCCTGGACCTGGCCTGCCAGGCCGACCTGGCGCTGGCTTTCTACAACCCGATCTCGCGCTCACGTCCCTGGCAACTGGGGCGGGCACTGGAGATCGTCCGCCAGCACCGCAACGAGAACACCCCGGTAGTACTCGGGCGTGACATCGGTCGACCGGGGCAGACCTTGCGGGCCGTCACCCTGGGTCAATTGCTGCCGGAGATGGTCGACATGCGCACCATGGTATTGGTCGGTTCGTCGCAGACCTGCGGCTTCCCGCGGGCCGATGGCGGGCAGTGGATCTATACGCCGCGCTGGTACCCGGCCACGGAGTGAGCCTGGCAGGGAAAGCCTTCGATCCTGATCCAGGCGCCTGCCTCGAATAGTGTGAAGCCCCCGGTCGCTGATGACCGGGGTTTCATGAAAAGGACTATTCGAGATGAGCGAAACCACCGAGATACTGAGTACCAATAGCGCTGCGGTCATTGAGCAATCGTTGATGGCGTTCGGTGCGGGCATGACCGAGCAAAGCCGCAGGGATGTGAAGAACGCCTACCAGTTCGCTTCGCTGGTCGCCAGCAAGCTTTACGACGAAGAAGGCCAGGGCGAAGCCTGGTTCAGGCAGTTCCTCAAGGTGATGCAGGACTGTGGCTGGGTCACTGCCCGCCACACCTATGAGCGTGAACACACCTCGTCACAAACCCTGACGGTCGGCGCCATCGCTGCCAAGGCCCTGGGGGGCGTCGGTACCGCTGTGATGGGGGGGGCGATCGGCACGGCCTTGAACAAGCTGACAAACGATGCCCTGTCGAAGCTGGTGCAGGTTGAGCAGGCCCAGAAGCTGTTCGACCGCAACGCCAAGGACAAGAAGACTACCAATATCGGTCTGGCTTCCTGCATTGAAACCTCCAGCGGTGAAGTGGTCCTGGCGATGAGCTGTGTACAAAGCGACACCTCGACCCATGGCCTGGATCTGGCTGTTCTGGAGTGGAAAAGCAACGCTGAGCAGCTCTATACCGGGGCTGCGGTGCTGTCGTTCAACAAGTCGCTGTATGAACGGCTCCGCGCCACCATCGAGAACAAACTCGGCGACCGTGCCATCGCCAACGTCCTGGATTACGACATCTGATCGCTTGGGACGGACCGCATGCGGGCCGTCCCGAACATTCAGCAACTCTGGATGAGGGGGAATCATGAAAACGGATGACTATTGGCTGTGGATGAGCGGTGGCACCTTGTTGCTCGTCGCTGCACAGGTACCGCTTGCGCAGCGCCAGGCGGTACTCGATTCGCTCCTGTATGCACAACTGGTGGCCAACAAGGCACAGGGCTCACGCTTCGCACATTATTCGCCATGGTACAGCCGTTACCGACGAGGGTTGTCCGAGCGTGGCTGGATCATCGCCCAGCTGTTTCACGAGCGCCAAGGCACCGACGCGGCCTCTATGCTGGCGCCGATTCAGCCCTTGAGTCTGTGGCTACAGACGCGCAATGAGACTGCCGCTAGCCTGATCGAGCGTGGTCTGAATACCCTGGTGGGCAATGACGACGGTCTGCAGAACCTGCACCGGTACATGTTCGAGGGGCACGAGAGCGGCACCCGGATAGCGCTGGAGATCGGGCTGGTTCATCCGGGGCCGGTGATCACCCTGTGCAGTGTCGGGTTGCAGACCACCGAGCCACTTGCACAGGTTGGTATTGAGCGGCCATTACCCGCCTGGACATTTCAGGGCGAGGTGGCGGTCAACGGGCTGTCGGCGAAACTGGACAACGAGCTGTTCGAGCCGCGGCGTGAAGAGCTGCGGGTGTTGATCGAGCGTAAACAGCAAGAGCAGTGCTACCTGCTGGAGCTGGGAGCCATATCGGGAGCTGAACATGGATAACCATCGGGCCGCCGTGGTCGGCACGGGTCTCATGTCGTTCATACCCGGCATCAGCGTCGCGCAGCGCACGTCGGTACAGCTGGCGTTGCTGCAGGCCGGACAGGAAACACGTTTTGTCCATGAGCAGGGGCAGGTTGCGGACTGGTATGGGTACTTCAAGAACAAGCTGAAGTTCTACGGCTGGGATGCGCTGTCGCCCGGCGAAGTCCAGTGGCCAGCTAGCGAGTGTCCGCAAATCGTTGATAACGCACTGCGCTCGATCGCGGCCACGGCGGGTGTTCGCTATGCCGCTTCCACGGAACTGGCCATGCATGGGCTCAATACCAATGCCAGTGGATTGCTGCACTTTGAGAAGCGAGTGCAGCAGCAGGGGGTCTTTCAGCTGCTGCCTTGTGAGCCGGGCAAAAACGGTAGCGTAGACATGGTGCTATACCACGAAGAAGTGGATCAGGCGCAAGTCAGCGCTGGCTTCCTGTTTCGTGAACGCAGGCACCAGCGGGTGAGGGCCGAGCTGGTGCGTTTCAATACGCAGCTGTTCGATCGGCAGTTTCGCGACAAGGTCGAACGCAGCCTGCAGGCCATTGCCCTGAAGGAAATCGTCGAGCTGCAGCTCTAGGGCGCCAGGTAACCCTTGATCCCGGTGAAGATGATCTGCGCCGCCAGCGCACAGACGAACAACCCCATCAAGCGACTGACGATCTGCAGGCCCTGATCGCCGAGAATGCGTTCAATGGTGTTGGAAAGGTACAGCACCAGGCCGACCGTGAAGCTGGCCATGGCAATGCTGGTGATGGCCAAGAGCTTGTCATCCCAGTGCGGTTGGCCGATGCCCATGACCAGCAGGGCACCGATGGTGCCCGGCCCGACGGTCAGGGGAATGGTCAGCGGGACGATGGTCACGTCCTGCTGGACATTGTCGGTTTGCACCGCCGACTTGCCCTGGGCCATGCCCAGGGCGGAAATGAACAGCACGCTACCGGCACCGATACGGAAGGCATCGACCGTGATGCCGAAGACGCCGAAGATGGCCCGTCCGAACAGATACAGCAACACACTGGCGATCAGCGCCGCAATGGCCACGCGCCAGGCCAGTTGCTTGCGTTCCTTGCTGGAGTAGCCACGGGTCAGGCCGATGAAACAGGAGAGCACGAAGAACGGGCTATAGAGCACGAGCATTTTCAGGTAGACGCTGAACAACTCATGGAGCATGGCCGAGGCTCGCGACGGAAAGGGAGTGAGGCAAGTGTATCAGGCGTGCGGCCCTTTACAGGGTCGGTATCTCGGAGGATTCCGCTTCGCGGCGGGCGACCCAGTGTTCGATCAGTTCACGCAGTTGTGACAGCTCGACCGGCTTGGCCATGTGCCCGTCCATGCCGGCCAGGCGTGCGCGTTCCTTGTGCTCGGCCAGGATATGTGCGGTCAGGGCCACCACGGGCGTACGCTTGCGCTGGTTGCTGACTTCCCAGATACGCAACTGCTGGGTGGCGGAGAATCCATCGAGCACTGGCATTTCGCAGTCCATCAGCACCAGGTCGTAGTGCTTGGCTTTCATCGCTTGCAGGGCTTCTTCGCCGTTGCAGGCGGTATCCGGCTCCAGGCTGAGTTTGCCCAGCATGCCGCGGATGACCTTGGTCGAGATGCTGTTGTCTTCAGCCACCAGAATGCGGAAGTCGGCAGGCAGGTTCAGCGGCGTGGCCAGGCTGACCGGCGCCGGAATGACCGGCTGGCCCTTGCTGCGCAGCGCCAGTTCTTCGGCCATGGTGGTCTTGAGGGTGTAGCCGGCGACCGGTTTGGCAAGGATGCGCTTGACCCCGGCATTGCGGGCGATGACCTTGCTCGGTGCATTGCTGATACCCGTGAGCATGATCAGCAGAATGTCGTGGTTCAGGCTCGGGTCTTCCTTGATCTTGGCCGCCAGTTGCATACCGGTCATGCCGGGCATGTTCTGGTCGAGCAGGACCGCATCGAAATAGTCACGCAGGTGCGCCTTGGTGCGCAGCAGGGCCAGAGCCTCCTTGCCCGACGGCACGGCGCTGACGTTCATGCCCCAGGCGCTGCACTGCTGTACCAGGACCTTGCGGCAAGTATCGTTGTCGTCCACCACCAGCACCCGGGCACCGCGCAACGGGCCGTCGAGATCGGCGAGCGGCTGTTCCAGGCGCTGGGGGTCGAGCGGTAGGGTCATCCACAGGGTGTTGCCCATGCCGTGGCTGGTCTTGATGCCGAACTCACCCTGCATGAGGTTGATCAATTGCTTGGCGATTACCAGGCCCAGTTGCCCGCCCAGTTTGTTGCTGGAGAGAAAATGCCTGCTGTGCAGTTCGGCCTGCAGCAGGGCTTCGCGCTCACCCGGGGCGATGGCTTCGCCACTGTCCTGCACGGCAATGCGCAGGCGTGGCGCGCTACCGCGCTGGTCGACGGCCACCACCAGGAGGATTTCCCCTTGCTCGGTTTTCTTCAGGGCGTTGTCCAGCAGGCTCAGCAGCGCTTGGCGCAGGCGCGTCGGGTCACCGCTGATGACCCGCGGCACCTGCGGCTGGGTGAAGCTGATGAGCTCGATGTTCTGCTGTTCGGCCTTGGCGCGGAAAATACTCAGGCAGTCTTCGATCAGCGCGTTGAGGTCGAACTGCACGTCGTCCAGTTCGATCTGCCCGGACTCGAGCTTGGAGATGTCGAGAATCTCGTTGATCAGGGTCAGCAGTTCGTTGCCGGCGCTGTGGATGGTCTGCACGTAGTCGCGCTGCTTGACCGACAACGGGGTGCCGAGCAGCAATTCGGTCATGCCCAGCACACCGTTCATCGGGGTGCGGATCTCATGGCTGATCTTGGCCAGGAACTCAGCCTTGGCGTTGATCTCGGCATTGCTTGCCGCCAGTTCGCGGCTGGCGCTGAAGCGCTCCTCGCTGATGCGGCGCAGGCGCTCGCTGACCGAGAGGTTGAGCAGCAGGCCACTGAAACTGGCCATGCCCAGGAGAATGAACAACAGCCACTGGATCGGTGTGCGGGTCAGCCCGAGCAGGGCCGGCAGCACCACCAGGCAGCCGATGTTGAACGCCAGCATGGCCAGGCTGAACAGCCGCGCCGGCGCATAGCCCCTGAACCAGTGGTAGCTGGAGATCAGCAGCATGGTCAGGCTGCCGAGGGCGAACAGCGCATAGGTCATCAGGTTGAGCGGCAAGGTGTTGACGAACAGCAGCACCAGGCCGCACAGCCCGACCAGGACCATCTCCACCTGCAGCAGGCGGTTCAGTCGTGGCTGGTTGCAGGGGCTGAAGAAGCGCAGGGTGAAGGTCAGGCCGGCCAGCGATGCGAGCAAGCCGACCAGGTAGGCGGCAGGCGTTTGTGCCGTGTGCCAGACGCTCCACCAAGGGCCGCTGAGGTTGAGCAGGATCAGCGCGCTGAGCAACATCAGGCCATGATAGGCCGCCAGCGCCAGGCTGGTGGTGGAGCGCGAATAGGCAAAACGGATGAGGTTGTGCAGCATCAACATCAGCAGGCAGCCGAACAGCAGGCCGAACAACAGCGACTGACGCTGGTCGGCGGCGACCGAGGTGGCGGCCTCCAGGCTGATGGCCGGGCGCAACTGGTGTTCGGAGACCAGTCGCAGGTAGATGTCGAGGCTGTGCGGGCTGTTGGGCAGGGCCAACAGGTGGTCGCTGCTGCGCACCGTGGCCTCGGTTTCGGCAGAGGGGCGACCGTTGTGCATCTGCTTGACCAGTCGATCGCCATCAAGGGCGTACAGATCAAGCCGGGAAAGGTCCGGGGCGAACACCCGCAGCAGTTGTTCGTGCTGCCCGGGTTCGAGACGGTAGTGCAGCCATAACGCCTGGTCCGGCGATGCGGCATTGAGCTGGTTCAGCTGGATAGGGCTGAATTGACTGCGGTAGCGTTCGGAGCGTACGTCGCTGAGCTGCAGGTTGGCTTGCTCGTCGAGCAATACCGCCCATCCACTGCCTTGGTCGGCCGTAGCCGGGAACAGACAGAGCAGGGTCAGCAGGCTGACGGTGAGGCCAATGGCGATCCTGAGCCAACGCACGACGAGATCCCTTCTTAGCAAAATGCCGGATGACAACTATGCGCGGCGCGCCAAGTCGAAGGCAAGGCCCTTGACGGGCCCTGGCGACGAGCCGGAAGCAGGACGCACGGGGCGTCGCTGCAACCAGGCGCTGTTTTACTGCTGATGCTCACCACGTTCGCGGGCAATGGCACGGTAGCCGATGTCCTTGCGGTAGAAACTGCCGTCCCACTTGATCTCGGCGGCCAGGCGATAGGCCTGCTGCTGGGCCGACTCGACGCTGTCGCCCAGCGCGGTGGCGCAGAGCACGCGACCACCGGTGGCCACGACCTGACCGTCCTTGAGCGCGGTACCGGCATGGAAGACTTTACCTTCCAGCTTGGCCGCAGCATCCAGGCCGTGGATGGCCGCGCCCTTGCTGTAGTCGCCAGGGTAGCCGCCGGCTGCCAGCACCACGCCCAGGCTCGGACGCGGGTCCCACTGTGCTTCGACCTTGTCCAGGGCCTTGGCGAAGGCCGCCTCGATCAGCAGCACCAGGCTCGACTCCAGGCGCAGCATGACCGGCTGGGTTTCCGGGTCGCCGAAGCGGCAGTTGAACTCGATGACCTTCGGGTTGCCGGCCTTGTCGATCATCAGACCGGCATACAGGAAACCGGTGTAGACGTTGCCTTCCTCGGCCATGCCGCGCACGGTCGGCCAGATCACCTGGTCCATGACTCGCTGATGCACATCGGCGGTGACCACAGGAGCAGGGGAGTAGGCACCCATGCCGCCGGTGTTCGGGCCGGTATCGCCGTCGCCGACGCGCTTGTGGTCCTGGCTGGTGGCCATTGGCAGCACGTTCTGGCCGTCGACCATGACGATGAAGCTGGCTTCCTCGCCGTCGAGGAATTCCTCGATCACTACGCGCGAACCGGCATCCCCGAAGGCGTTGCCGGCGAGCATGTCGCGTACGGCGTCTTCAGCTTCGCCCAGGGTCATGGCGACGATCACGCCTTTACCGGCGGCCAGGCCATCGGCCTTGATCACGATCGGAGCACCTTTTTCACGCAGGTAGGCCAGGGCCGGCTCGATTTCGGTGAAGTTCTGGTAGTCGGCGGTCGGGATCTTGTGCCGGGCCAGGAAGTCCTTGGTGAAGGCCTTGGAGCCTTCCAGCTGGGCTGCACCCTTGGTCGGACCGAAGCAGTCCAGGCCACGGCTGCGGAACAGGTCGACCACACCGGCCACCAGCGGGCCTTCGGGGCCGACGATGGTCAGGGCGACGTTCTTCTCGGCGAAGTCGGCCAACTGCTCCAGGGCGGTGACGTCGATATTGACGTTCTCGCACTTGGCTTCGATGGCGGTGCCGGCGTTGCCCGGGGCAACGAAGACCTTCTCGACGCGTGGGTCCTGGGCGACTTTCCAGGCCAGGGCGTGTTCACGACCGCCGCTGCCGATAATCAAAACATTCATGTCAAAACCTCGATGACGCAAATTCAGATGGGGCAGATCCTTGTAGGAGCGGGCTTGTCCCGCGATGCGATGTGAACGACACACCGCAATCGCGGGGCAAGCCCGCTCCTACAGGCCGGTATCAGTGACGGAAGTGGCGCATGCCGGTGAATACCATGGCGATGCCAGCTTCGTCAGCGGCAGCGATCACCTCGGCATCACGCATCGAACCGCCTGGCTGGATCACTGCGGTGATACCTACTTTAGCCGCGTTATCGATACCGTCACGGAACGGGAAGAACGCATCCGAAGCCATGACCGCGCCCTGAACCTGCAGACCGGCATGCTCAGCCTTGATCGCGGCGATGCGCGCGGAGTTCACGCGGCTCATCTGGCCGGCGCCGACGCCGATGGTCTGACGGTTCTTGGCGTAGACGATGGCGTTGGACTTGACGAACTTGGCCACTTTCCAGGCGAAGATCAGGTCGTGGATCTCCTGCTCGGTCGGTGCACGCTTGGTGACCACTTTCAGGTCGCCTTCGGTGATCATGCCGATGTCGCGGCTCTGGACCAGCAGGCCGCCGGTGACGCGCTTGTAATCCCAGGCAGCGGCACGCTCGGCCGACCATTGGCCACAGGCCAGCAGGCGCACGTTGGCTTTGGCAGCGACCACGGCGCGGGCCTCTTCGCTGACGCTCGGGGCAATGATCACTTCGACGAACTGACGCTCGACGATGGCCTTGGCGGTTTCGCCGTCCAGCTCGCGGTTGAAGGCGATGATGCCGCCGAAGGCCGACTCGGTGTCGGTGGCGTAGGCCAGTTCATAGGCCTGGCGAATGCCGCCTTCGGCGTCCGGGCTCACCGCCACGCCGCACGGGTTGGCGTGCTTGACAATGACGCAGGCCGGCTTGACGAAGCTCTTGACGCATTCCAGCGCGGCGTCGGTGTCGGCCACGTTGTTGTACGACAGTTCCTTGCCCTGCAGTTGTACAGCGGTGGCGATGCCGGCTTCGGACGGCTTGGCCTCGACATAGAACGCCGCGCTCTGGTGCGGGTTCTCGCCGTAGCGCATTTCCTGAGCCTTGATGAACTGGCTGTTGAAGGTGCGCGGGAACTCGCTGCGGTCGGAAGTCGACAGGGTTTCGGACGCCTGGTTAATGGTGCCCATGTAATTGGCGATCATGCCGTCGTAGGCAGCGGTGTGCTCGAAGGCCTTGAGCATCAGGTCGAAACGCTGGGCATAGGTCAGGCCACCGGCCTTGAGGCTTTCCAGCACCTGGCCGTAGTCGCTGGCGTTGACCACAATGGCGACGTCCTTGTGGTTCTTGGCCGCTGAGCGGACCATGGTCGGACCACCGATGTCGATGTTCTCGATGGCGGTCGGCAGGTCGCAGCCTGGCTTGGAGATGGTCGCTTCGAAGGGGTACAGGTTGACGGCCACCAGGTCGATCGGCTTGATGTCGTGCTCGGCCATGATCGCGTCGTCGGTGCCGCGACGGCCGAGGATACCGCCGTGGATTTTCGGGTGCAGGGTCTTGACCCGGCCGTCCATCATTTCGGCGAAACCGGTGTAGTCAGCAACTTCCACCGCGGCAACGCCATTGTCCTGAAGCAGCTTGAAGGTGCCGCCGGTGGACAGGATCTCGACGCCGAGCTGTTCCAGCTCACGGGCGAATTCAAGGATCCCGGTCTTGTCGGAGACGCTGATCAAGGCGCGGCGGATCGGCAGGCGGGTAGTCTGGTCGGTCATTTCAGATTCCATAACGCGGTGAAGTCAAAAAAAGGCGACCTCATCGAATGGGAGCCGCCTTTTCTGGATTGGATTCGTGTTACAGCAAGTCGTACTGCTTGAGCTTCTTGCGCAAGGTGCCGCGGTTGAGTCCGAGCATCTCGCTGGCCTTGGTCTGGTTGCCCTTGACGTAGTTCATCACACTTTCGAGCAAGGGCGCTTCGACTTCCGAGAGCACCAGGTTGTAGACGTCCGTGACGGCCGCGCCCTCCAGATGGGCGAAATAGTTGTGCAGCGCCTTTTCCACACTGCCGCGAAGGGTCTGACCCTCTTCGCTCGGCGTATTCAGGTGCTGTTTCAGGTTGACGTTGTCGCTCACGGGCGTTGTTCCACTCACTAAAGTCTCGGTCATCATCGTCATGCGGCCACCCCTTGTCCGTCCTCTGTCTCAAGGCTCTGTTCACGCTCGCGGAAAAAGCTGCGAACGTCGGCGCACTGCGCGTGTGTATCTTCCAAACGATTGAAACGGGCGCGAAACTCCCTGGCGCCCGGAAGTGTTGCCAGGTACCAGCCGACATGCTTGCGGGCGATACGCACGCCCATCACATCGCCGTAAAAGGCGTGTAACGCACCCAGGTGTTCCAGCAGAATTCGTTCCACTTCGTCCAGTTGCGGTGCCGGCAGCAACGCGCCGGTACGCAGGTAATGCTCGACCTCGCGAAAGATCCATGGCCGCCCCTGGGCAGCCCGACCAATCAGCAGACCGTCGGCCCCGGTTGCGCTCAACACGGCCCGGGCCTTTTCTGGCGACGTAATGTCGCCGTTGGCAAAAACCGGGATCGACACCGCCTGCTTGATCGCAGCGATGGTGTCGTACTCGGCTTCGCCGGTATAGAGATCGGCACGTGTGCGTCCATGTACCGCCAGTGCCTGAATGCCAGCCTGCTCGGCGATCTTTGCGACCGTCAGGCCGTTTTTGTTCGCCCTGTCCCAACCCGTGCGGATCTTCAGCGTGACCGGCACGTCCACTGCGGCGACCACCGCGTGGAGGATTTCGCTGACCAAGGCTTCATCTTTCAATAAAGCAGAGCCTGCGGCTTTGTTGCAGACTTTTTTTGCCGGGCAGCCCATGTTGATGTCGATGATCTGGGCGCCTGCCTCGACATTGGCCCGGGCCGCCGCGGCGAGCATCTGCGCATCACCGCCGGCGATCTGTACCGAGCGTGGCTCGGGATCGCCTTCGTGAATCATGCGCAGGCGCGACTTGCGGCTGTTCCACAGACTCATGTCACTGCTGACCATTTCCGACACCACCAGGCCTGCACCCATTCGTCGGCAGAGCTGACGAAATGGCTGGTCCGTGACCCCGGCCATCGGGGCGAGGATCAGGGCGTTCTGCAGTGTGTATGGGCCGATGCGTACCGCCGACATAGGTGTTCCCTGTTGTGGGGCCGGATCATTAGAGTTCGAAAAAGGGTGGGCATGATACCCGCTCTCGGTGACCGGATAAAGATGGATTTGGATAAAATCTGAACAACTGCGGCGTTATGCCCGACGGTTTGGAGGGTCGGGCAGTCGCCTTGGGGGCTATTCCGGCGAGCGGAAGCTCAGGCTGTAATTGACCGCCTTGGGCCCGGGATCGAGGATGTCCAGGGCGATGTGGATTGGCACCTGGCTCGGCATTTCACCCTTGCCGGCCAGCTCGCCACTGAGGTACTCGGCGGGTTTGAAGCGCCGGCTGGCGATCAGCTGGCCGTTGAGGTCGGCAAAACGCAGCTCCAGCAACGGGAACGGCTGGGTGAAGGGGGCGCGATTGTAGATGATCGCGTCGACGATCAGGGCGCCGTTGAAGTCCGGATGGCTACGTACCACCAGGTTGCTGCTCTTGATCCGGGCAATGTCGACCCGGGAGGGCACCTGGCAGCCGACCTGCGGGCAGATCTGCTGGAACCAGGGACGATACTGGTCCTGGCGGGCCAGTTCGTCGAAGTGATACCAGATGTATTGGCCGGCCAGCGCCGCGGCGGCCAGCAGCACCAGGAAGATCCACAGCAGGCGCTTGCCCCAGTGGGCCTTGGGCTTCTTCCAGTCAAGTTGCAAGGGGTCGTCGACCAGGTCGAGCAGTGGCTCCTTGCGGGTGGCGCGCGTCGGGCCCAGGTCGGGTTCGCGACGCTCGTCCAAATCCTGGGCCGGTGCATCCAGGTCGTCTTCGGGCGCTTTGGCCGAGAGCCGCTCGACAGGCGGCTCGTCCAGTGCCGTCACCACCGGTTGATGGTGATGGCTGGGCTCGTCGAGGTCATCGTCAAGCACATCCGGGTCCAGCGACAGGGACGGCTCGGTGCGCTCTCCCGGTGCTGGCGCAAGGTCCAGTGGCGCTTGGTCGATCAAGGGCGGCTGGGGCTCGTCGAGCTCGTCGGCCAGCAGTTCGCGCTCGTTGACCGGGGTGCTGAACAGGCTGTCGGGCCAGTGTGTGTCGTCGCTGTCCGGTTCGTCGCGGTACGCGCTGAGGCTTTCTTCGCGCGGCGCATTGCCCTTGAACTCGGTGGTCGGCTGGATCTCGCGTTGCTCCAGGCGCGCCAGCTCCTGGTCGAGGTCCAGCTGGTCGAGATCCAGCTCGCTGGCCGTCCATTCATGGGCAGGGGCAGGCACCGGTTCAACCGGGCTCGGGGGCGCGATGCTCACAGGTTCGCTGGCCGGCTTTTGCGCTGCACTTTGCTCCAGCAGCTGCTTGGCGGCGTTGAATACCTGCAGGCAGGCACCGCAACGCACGACGCCGCGGGCCACGCTCAACTGATTGTGGCTGACGCGAAAGCTGGTCTGGCAATGCGGGCACTGGGTGACGAAACTGTCGGTCATGCGGCGGTCCGGGTTATGCAGAAGACTATTCTAGGCGCACTTAGCGGCGGCGACCACTGATGCGTACCCAGCCGTCACGAACGGTGATCGGGTCGAGGTCGAAGTCCTTGGCATAGGCCGCGGCAACCTCTTCACCCTGCTCGGCGAGGATCCCGGAGAGTGCCAGCAGGCCACCCGGGCGCACCAGGGTCGACAGTTGTGGCGCCAGTGAGACCAGCGGGCCGGCGAGGATGTTGGCCACCAGCACATCGGCCTGCATCGCCGGCATGTGCTCGGGCAGGTACAGGGCGAAGCGTTCGTCGGCGATACCGTTGCGCCCGGCGTTGTCGCGGGAGGCTTCCAGGGCCTGCACGTCGATATCGGTACCCACGGTTTCGCGAGCGCCCAGCAGCAGGGCGGCAATGGCCAGGATGCCCGAGCCACACCCGAAGTCGAGTACTTGCGTGCCGCTCAGGTCCTGGCCGTCCAGCCATTCAAGGCACAGGGCTGTAGTGGGGTGGGTGCCGGTGCCGAAGGCAAGGCCCGGGTCGAGCAGCAGGTTGACCGCATCAGGCTCGGGGGCGGCGTGCCAGCTAGGCACGATCCACAGGCGCTGGCCGAAGCGCATCGGCTGGAAGTTGTCCATCCAGCTACGTTCCCAGTCCTGGTCTTCGATGACCTCGGCCTGGTGCTCGGGCAGTTCGGCGCCGGTCAGCAGTTGCAGGTGGGCGAACACCGCGCTGGCGTCGGTATCGGCTTCGAACAGTGCCAGCAGGTGGGTGTGCGACCACAGTGGCGTGGTGTTGAGGTCTGGTTCGAAGATCGGCTGATCTTCGGCATCCATGAAGGTGACGGAGACAGCGCCGACTTCGAGCAGGGCATCTTCATAGGTTTCAGCTTGTTCCGGGCTGATGGCCAGGCGTACTTGCAGCCAGGGCATGGCGGGCACCTTTGGGTCAATCAATGAGGAGCAGCCAGAGGCTGCGCATCGAGCAGTCTACGCGACTGCAGCGAGGTTGGGGATAAGGGGTCGGTTGAGCCACTAGAAATATTTACCGCAGCCAGCAGTCCCTCGAGTCCTAACGTTTGCTGCTCTAAACCCTGTCGGAGAAGCGAGAAATGGATAGCTCAACGCCAGCTGCTGGACAAGACCGTGACAACAGTGAACTTGATGACGCGTCAACTCAACAGCTGCTGCTGAAACTCACTGGATGGCGCACTCATATTGAATCGGGCTTGCGTTCTCAGAAATCCTTACTGGTATTGATGGAGGATAATCTGCTGCTTGAGTGGAATGCCTTCAACGGTAAAACGGATGCCGACGATGAGTTTGTGGCATCGCTCATAAAACTGCTGTTGCGGCACATGATTGATGGCACGCTTTCTGAGCCTACTTGGGAATGGCAGACTACCGAAGTCAGGCAGGCCTTTGGCAATGTGATGGAGGCGGCGGAAATTGTTTCCGGGCACATCATCAGCGCTTACAAACGCTACATCAGGCGGCGCTGGGTTTCAGCCGCAGCACCGGACAACGAAAGTGCGGCTTATTCGGCATTGATCAAGCGTAAGGTCAAACTGCATTTCACTGCAGTGGACAACCTGTTCAGCGCAACATCCTTGAGTGTGCAGACGCCCGAACAACTGCGGATGCAGATCGAGCAACTACAGGAGGATTGGGAAGACAGTCTGTCATTGCGTAATCTGGCAAGTGAGCAAGAGCAGCAGCTTTTGGATCGAGTCCTGCCTGGTGTGCTTGCGCAATGGTTGCGCGGACTGGACGCAGCGAGTAAGGCTTCACTCAAGGCAAGCCAGCAACGTCTGGAAGATGCCCAAGAGGCATTCAGCCTATTGTTGGGTGAGCTGCGCTCGCTTCACAGTTATGCGGCCAGGCGTGCTCAGGATTATGTCAAAGAACACTTTCACTACACCGTGGTGCCGGATGTTCTTCGCGTAAAATTGCGATGGCAGAGTCCTGTTGGCATGCTCGAGTCGACCAAAAGCCTGACAGAGTGGGTCGCGCTGGGTACGTTGGATTCAAGTACTGACAAAGAGTTTTTTGTAACCAGTGCGCCCAACCGGCGACATCGTCGCCCGTCTGTACAGTTGATTGGTCAAGTACTGCGTAATGTGGATGCTCGCGCAGATTATTCTGATGAGCTGACGAAAAGCTTCAACACCAAGGCGCTCAAGCAAGCGCATTATGATTTGCTCGATACCCAACTGCAGCACAGTGCTCAGGTTGCCCGATTTTCGGGGCGTATAACCGAAGAGGATCATGCGCGGATCGCCATGTTTGGCAGTGGGGGACAGCAGGCGGCATCGGCTGGGGCGTTTTCGGTGAGCAGTCTGGTATTGATGCGCTCAAGCCCTGTGACGTATTCGAGCCTGCTGCTGTTCTATACCCAGGATGAGCAGGGCGTGGTGGACCGCGCGTTGCTTTATGCTCCCGGGAAGCCTGACGGGCAGGAATGGATCGTCCTGCAATCGCTCAGGGCGGTGGTTGCCGAAATCGGAGGGTGGTTGGCACGGGTCGACGGTCGTGAGTACGTGCTCAATCAATTACCTCTCCAGCATCGGCAAGACGCGGCCGATCATTTCGCCGCTGTCGCGCTCAAACCCACCCTTTGGTCGCTGGACACCGATCCCAGAGGTCTGCATAGCGGATATCGCGCGTGCCTGGATGCATTGGTTGACGCGCAGCAATCCATTCGCCTTGCTGAAGTGGAGCAGGCCGACTCTCCTCGGTGGTACTCCCGGCACTCGGAGCAAGAGCGACGTATCTTGGGTAATCTGAACTATCAGGCGCAGATGCTGGAGGTGCATTTCAGGCAGGTCATGCCGCGTAGCGACAGCTTTTTCGACTTCGCCAAGCGCACGGTCAAGAACGACATAAAACCTTACCTGATTGAAAAGGGAATATCAGAGGAGGTCGATCCCGAAACCATCTACATCGACTTTTTACCTGAACTTGGAGACTCCACACCCAAGAGTCGTTCGGTCGTTGATTTGGCGATATTTGGCTATGACGATAACTCGGGTATTGATAATCCCAAGCGAGGTGTGCGCTCCACTGTCGGGCAGGACCTGAGCAAGGTGCGCAGCGCTGAACTCGCTGTTTATTTCAGGCGCGCCTATTTAGGCGATCAGTATGCGAAGCGTGTCCGCACGGACTTTTTGACTACTGCGGACCCGGTTTATGCCACACGAAGAGATAGTTTCAAGTATTTGCTGCTCAATACGCTGAATCGCGATTTGCGCCACGCATTGGCCAAAGGCGAGTTGAGCAATGAGCAGTACACCGGTCTTGCCGGTGAAGTCGCCACTCTGGCATCGATGAAGCCGACAGAAGGTGCCTTACCGGGAACCTTCAGCGCGCGCAACGGGGTATTTCGATTCACCTTGAATACTCACGTTGTACAGGGCGTCTATGTGATTCGGCGCCGGGTAAACGAGCAAGATGAAGACTGGCTTTACACCCCTCAAGCACCGGCTGACATTACTTTCACGCGTTGCGCGGATGTGTCGGGAGAGCGGGTTGGGCGATTGCACGACTATCTTCAGGCGCGTGTCAAACAGGTGGCGCGCTCCTCGGCCACCACCCCGTTGAGCCAGCGTGCGAAGGGGGAGGGGGCGCTGGATGCCTTGAGTGACAGCCATCGCATCACCGATTGGCGAGATGAGTTCGATGCGATGATCGAGCATGATGTCACGGATATCGAGGACATTACCTTAGGGCGCACAGAGGTGGTCTGGGCTCAGGTGTTCAAAGGGCTCTTGTATGCATCGATGCCACTGTGTATGGCGTTTCCACCTTTGGCGATCGTGCTGGACGGTCTCTATCTGTTGAAAGCAATAAAGGAGGTCGCGCAAGCGCACAGGGAAAACAATACGGATGCGGCGTTAAGAGGCTGGCTTGAGGTCACTTGGAGTGCGCTCTTCGCCGTTGCCGGTGTTGCTGGCATTCAGGGCTCGCGTATCGCTGGCGCGATTGGCGCAGGGCGTGGGCTCAAGCCTGTACTGCGTGGGGCGGACACGATGATCGAGGCGACATCGGCGCGTTTGGCCGGTGGCCGGGAGCTTCGGTTCAAGTTCAAGCCAAGCATGGCGGTGGACGATGTACCGAAAGACTTGGAAAAAGTCACTGAGCCCGGTGTGTGGTACGGCACCTATCGTAGCAACGCTCAGCCCGCGCAGCACTTCATCCTTTGCTTTGGCAAGCATTACCGGGTAGTCGAGGACGGCTCCGATACCTTGCGATTGGTCAATGCGCGTAACCCTCATGCCGGTTACAAGCCCCCCATTCGGCTGAGCGCGAAAGGCCGGTGGGTCCATGACTCCACTGGCTTGAGGGGCGGTGTGGCAGAAGTCGATAACCTGGCTCAATTGCGCAGGCAAATGCCCGACGGGCAGAGCCCACATCTGTCTCGCGCCGTGCTGCAAGGCGAAGCCCTGGTTGCCAATTGGGTGGAAGGTGGTCAGAACTTTCTCTATACGATCAACCTGCAAAGTTGTGTCGGCGTCGCGCTGCACAATCCGGTTACACGGGCGACTGCCCTCTTGCACGTCGACGTGACGCAGCCGGGCCTGGTGAGAAATGCATTGAGCAGAACGTTGGACAGGATTAGAGGCGATCAACCTGCTAGTGCCATCGAGTCTGTTCTGGTTGGCAGTGATTGGCCGACGCTCTCTAGAAGCAGCGGCACAGCCGTCTTTCAGCAGTTGCAAGGGTTGGGGATGACGCCGGTCTGGCGTTACTATTCGACGCTGTGTTTTGAATGCAACTACGGTATGTCGATCAATATGACGACAGGCGCTGTGAATATCTTTCGCAATACCGAAAATGTGCTGCGCAGTTGGTACGCGGGCGCAAGGGCAACGAGCGTGCCAGCAGGGCACTGGGCTAGTGGTGTGCTCCCCATGATGCGGTTGAGCAAGGCGGGTAGTCGTAACCGTCCAGGCACAGCACGGGGTGATATTGAGATTTTCCAGGCTGAGGCGTTGCCTGGGTCAGTAGATGCTACTCATTGAGCCCTGTGTCTCAATCGGGCGGTACCGTGCGTACCGGTCTCTGCCTGACGGGATTGCGTGAAGAATAAAAAAACCCCGGTTGCCCGGGGTTTTTTGTTCACTTCAAGATCACTCCTGGCTAGCCAGTTTGTGTTCCAGGTAGTGAATGTTGACGCCACCTTTGCAGAAACCTTCATCACGCACCAGGTCGCGGTGCAGCGGGATGTTGGTCTTGATACCGTCGACGACGATCTCGTCCAGGGCATTGCGCATGCGTGCCATGGCTTCGTCACGGTCCTTGCCGTAGGTGATCAGCTTGCCGATCAGCGAATCGTAGTTCGGTGGAACCGCGTAACCGCTGTACAGGTGCGAATCGACGCGAACGCCGTTGCCACCTGGCGCATGGAAGTGCTTGACCGTGCCTGGGCTCGGGATGAACTTCCTTGGGTCTTCGGCGTTGATCCGGCACTCCAGGGAGTGACCGCGGATCACCACGTCTTCCTGGCGGAACGACAGCTTGTTGCCAGCGGCGATGCTGAGCATCTCCTTGACGATGTCGATACCGGTGACCATCTCCGAAACCGGGTGCTCCACCTGAACACGGGTGTTCATTTCGATGAAGTAGAAACGACCGTTCTCGTAGAGGAACTCGAAGGTGCCGGCGCCACGGTAGCCAATCTCGATGCAGGCATCGACGCAGCGCTTGAAGACTTCCTGGCGGGCTTTTTCATCGATGCCCGGGGCCGGTGCCTCTTCCAGTACCTTCTGGTGACGGCGCTGCAGCGAGCAGTCGCGGTCGCCCAGGTGCACGGCGTTGCCCTGGCCATCGGACAGTACCTGGACTTCCACGTGACGTGGGTTGGTCAGGAACTTCTCCAGGTAGACCATCGGGTTGCCGAACGCGGCACCGGCTTCGGTACGGGTCAGCTTGGCCGAGGCGATCAGGTCCTCTTCCTTGTGCACCACGCGCATGCCGCGACCACCACCGCCACCGGCGGCCTTGATGATCACCGGGTAGCCTACCTCGCGGGCGATGGCCAGCGCGGTTTCTTCATCTTCCGGCAGCGGGCCGTCGGAACCAGGAACGGTCGGTACGCCTGTCTTGATCATCGCGTCCTTGGCCGAAACCTTGTCGCCCATCAGGCGAATGGTGTCGGCTTTCGGGCCGATGAAGGCGAAACCGGATTTCTCCACCTGTTCGGCGAAGTCGGCGTTCTCGGCGAGGAAGCCGTAGCCTGGGTGGATGGCGGTAGCACCGGTCACCTCTGCCGCGGCGATGATCGCCGGAATGTGCAGGTAGGAGTCCTTGGAGGAGGCCGGGCCAATGCACACCGACTCGTCGGCCAGGCCCAGGTGCATCAGTTCGCGGTCAGCCGTGGAGTGTACGGCGACGGTCTTGATGCCCAGCTCTTTGCAGGCACGCAGGATCCGCAGGGCAATTTCCCCACGGTTGGCAATCAGGACTTTTTCCAGCTTCGCAGACATCGTTGGCTCTCCGCGGTTCAAACGATGGTGAACAGCGGCTGGTCGAACTCAACCGGCTGACCGTCTTCTACCAGGATGGATTCGATCACACCGCTGGTTTCAGCTTCGATGTGGTTCATCATCTTCATGGCTTCGACGATGCACAGGGTGTCGCCTTTTTTCACGGTCTGGCCGACTTCAACGAAGGCTGGCGAGGTTGGCGAGGCCTTGCGGTAGAAGGTTCCGACCATTGGCGAGCGAGCGACGGTGCCGTTCAGCTTGGCAGCGGCAGGTGCAGCTTCAGCAGCTGGCGCGGCAGCGGCGACAGGTGCGGCAACCGGAGCGGCAGCAATTGGCGCCGGCGCGTAGTACTGCTGGGCCGGGGCCTTGCTGTGACGGCTGATCCGTACGGATTCCTCGCCTTCCTTGATCTCCAGCTCGTCGATGCCAGACTCTTCCAGCAGTTCGATCAGTTTCTTGACTTTACGGATATCCATTAATCATCAACTCCCAAGGTTCGGTCAGGGGCGTAAATATAAAAACGTGTTAGCAAACGTTTCTTGTGAGCCCCGGCCTACGGGCCGGGTTCTCGTCATCAGGGCTTCGCGTTGGCAGCCAGGTGTTCCAGGGCGGACTCCAGGGCCAGCCGGTAACCGCTGGCGCCCAGGCCGCAAATCACTCCTACAGCGACATCGGAAAAGTAGGAGTGATGGCGAAAAGGTTCACGCTTGTGCACGTTGGAGAGGTGCACTTCGATGAATGGGATGCTCACCGCCAGCAATGCGTCACGTAATGCGACGCTTGTGTGTGTGAAAGCTGCCGGATTGATCAGGATGAAGTCGACGCCTTCGGTGCGGGCGGCATGGATACGATCGATCAACTCGTACTCGGCATTGCTCTGCAGGTACTGCAAATGATGGCCGGCGGCGCGGGCGCGCTGCTCCAGATCCTGGTTGATCTGGGCCAGGGTCACGGCGCCATAGACGCCCGGTTCGCGGGTTCCGAGCAGGTTCAGGTTGGGGCCGTGCAGCACCAGTAGCGTTGCCATCTGTGGTTCCTTTTATCGTTAGGCACAAACGTTGCGCGGCGACTATGCCGTAAACCGGCGGGCAGTGTCCAGTTGCCGGCAATAGCCAGCACGATGACCGAGATTCACGCCAGATATGTGACTAATTTATTAATTTTGGTCATCGGTGATGGCTTTTTCGCAGCCAGAAGAAGTTATAGACCCAGATCGGCGCGAATGCGCGTCAGATGTTCGGCAAATTCGCCGGCGTTTGTCTCGCCGACCACCCGTGCAGCGGTATTTTCGCTGCCGTTCGTGGCAAAGAACAGCAGCGCAGGCGGGCCGAACAGCTGGTAGCGATCGAGCAAGGCGCGTTGTTGCGCGTTGCTTTCGGTGATGTCGAAGCGCAGTCGTGTGTAGTCCTTGAGCTGTTCCTTGACGGCCGGGGCGTTGAGCACTTCGTGCTCGATCACCTTGCAACTGATGCACCAGTCGGCATACCAGTCCAGCACCACGGGCTGTCCGGCGGCCTTGGCTGCAGCCAGGGCGCTGTCGAGGGCGGCGGGGGTGGTCACGGTTTGCCAGTCGCTCTGCGTGCTGACCGGTGCACGGGTGTCACTATTGAGCACTGCGGCCTGGGGCAGCGGGCGCAGTGGGTCGGTCTGGCCGCTGAGGGCGCCATACCAGCAGGCCAGGGCATAGACCAGCAGCAACAGGCCGAGCAGTTGGGCCAGGCGTTGCCGGCTGGTCTTGCTGGTGAGCTCCAGCGCACCGAGGAACAGTGCCACGCCAGCGCTCAGCAGGCCGACCAGCAGCAGTGTGACCTGCCCGGGCAACACGCGGCTGAGCAGGCCAATGGCCAGACCCAGCAGCAACACGCCAATGGCATTCTTGACCGTGACCAGCCAGGGCCCGCTTTTCGGCAGCCAGGTCGCGCCACCGGTGGCGACCAGCAGCAGCGGGGCGCCCATGCCCAGCCCCAGGGCGAACAGCTTCAGCGCCCCGCCGGCGGCATCGCCGCTGGCGCTGATATACAGCAGAGCACCGGCCAGTGGCGCCGACACACAGGGCGATACCAGCAGGCTGGAGAAGATCCCCAGGATCGCCGCGCCGATCAGCGAGCCGCCCTTGGTACGGCCAACCAGGCGTTCCAGCGGGGTACTGACGGCGTGGGGCAACTTCAATTCGAACAGGCCGAACATGGCCAGGGCGAACAGCACGAAGAACAGCGAAAACGGTACCAGCACCCAGGCCGACTGCAGGCGCGCCTGCAGGTTCATGCCGGCACCGAACAGCCCCATCAGGGCCCCGAGCAGGGCGAAGCAGGCGGCCATCGACACCACGTAGGACAGCGACAGGGCCAGGCCGCGCAGGCCGCCGACCTGGCCACGCAGGACCACGCCGGAGAGAATCGGCAGCATCGGCAGCACGCACGGCGTGAAGGTCAGGCCGACACCGGCGAGGAAGAACAGCAGCAGTTCCTTCCAGGTCCAGGCTTTGGGCGAGCCTGGCGGCGGGGCTGCTTGCGTGCCATCGATGCTCAGGCGCTCGGTTTCCGGCGGGTAGCACAGGCCCTTGTCGGCGCAGCCCTGGTAGCCCACCAGCAGGGTGAAGGCACGTGGGTCGCCGGCCGGTCGCGGTACCTCGATGTCGAGGATGCCGTGGTAGACCTCGACGTCGCCGAAGAAGTCGTCATGCTTGGCTTCGCCCGGCGGGATCTGCGCGCTGCCCAGGGCGATATCGGTGGGTTCGGTGTGGAACTGGAAGCGATGGCGGTAGAGGTAGTAGCCATCGGCGGCGACGAAGCGCAGCTTGAGGGTGTTTGCATCGCTGTGGACCAGGCTCAGCTTGAAGGCTTCATGCACGGGCAGGAAGTCGTCGCTATTGTTCAGCGAGGTGGCGCCCAGGGTGGCGCTGGGGCGGTTGTCGAGCAGGCCGGCGCCGACGGCGGGCAAGGCCAGGAGCAGGAACAGAAGGCAAAACAGGCGGCGCATGGCGGTCTCGCAGTACAGAAGTGCCTGCATCATAGCGGACTGGGCCGATGCGTGCTGGGGTGGTGTCAGTGACTGTGCGGCGCTCCCATCGCTGGCGATGCCAGCTCCCACAAGGAGTCAGGGCGCCCGGGCCCTGTGGCGGATCAGACCCGAAACGCCCGCACCGCCGTATTCAGCTCTCCACCCAGCCTGAGCAACTGTTCGCCCTGCTGACGCCCTTCACCGATACGCTGCAGGTTGTCCTCGCCCAGATCGTGAATCCGCTCGCTGTGATCGCGGATTTCACTGACAGCGCCACTCTGCTGGGCCGTGACGTCGGCAATGCGCACCGCCGTGGCGGAAATGGTCTGGATCGCCGTGACGATCTCATCCAGCGCCCCGTCGGCCGACTGGGCCTGGCTGGCGGTGGCCTCAGCGTGCTCAAGCTGGTCGCGCATGCCTTGCACCGATTCGCGGGCAGCCTGTTGCAGACGGCCGATCAGGGTCTGGATCTCGCCGGTGGCACCGGTGGTGCGCTGGGCCAGCGAGCGCACTTCTTCCGCGACCACGGCAAAACCTCGGCCCATCTCGCCGGCGCGGGCCGCTTCGATGGCGGCATTCAGGGCCAGCAGGTTGGTCTGCTCGGCAATCGAGCGGATTACCGTGAGCACGCCACCGATGGTGGCGGACTCTTCGGCCAGTTGTTCGATCATTTGCGCGTTGCCCTGTACTTCATCGACCAGGGCGCGCAGGCCGGCCAGGCTCTGGCCGATCACCGCCTGACCGTGTTCCACCGCACGTCCGGCGTCGCGGCTGGCGTCGGCAGCCTGGCTGGCGTCACCCGCCACTTGCAGGATGGTCGCTTCAAGCTCGCCCAGGGCATCGCGAATCTGCGCAGTATCGCCGGCCTGGCGCTCGGCGCCGTCATGCAGGGCGCTGCTCATGCCGGCCAGGGCATGGCTGCTGCCGGCCACCTGTTCGGCATGGGTACGCAGGGTGCCGACCAGTTCCACCAGATAATGGCGCAGGCGGTTGAGCGATTCCTGGATGTCGTGCATCTCACGGTTGCTCCTGCCCAGGGCAATGGGCTGGGCGAAGTCGCCTTCGGCCCAGCGCGACAGGGCCGGGGCCAGGTTGGTCAGCACCCGCGCCAGGCGCCGTTGCAGGGTGTCGATCAGCAAGGCGATCAGCAGGATCAGGCCGATCATCAGCCCCTGGATTATCCGCACCTCGCCCTGGAGGGTGGCATGCTGGCTGCGCACGCCAGGCTCGAGGGCGGCGATGGCGTGTTGTACGGCGTCGATGCGCTGGTGGGTACTGGCAGCCAGTTCGCTGCGCCGCTGGATCTGCTCGCGGGTGCGCTGCAGCTCGGCCGGGTAGCGGTTGAGCAGGCTGCCCAGTTCGCGCTTGAGGCTGATGCCGCTGTCCTCGGCGGTGCTGGCGCCTTGCGATTCAAGGCCCATCAGGGCGGCAAAATCATCGGCACTGGATTCGCTGCTGCGGGTGACGCCAAGCAACGGCAGTTCATCCAGCGCCTGGGCCTGGGCGAGGATCAGTTGCAGTTCACGCTGTACTTCGTCGGCCAGTTCGCTGCGGCCGCTGCTGACCAGTTTGTCGCGGGCCAGCGACAGGCGCGAGAGGTGCAGCGCGGCCTTGAACAGCACTGGGGAGTAACGCTCGGTAGCGTCGCCGCCACTGTCTTTTGCATAGCTGGCCAACTGGTCGAGACTGGCTCCCAGCTCGCGTTCGGCCTGTTGCAGCAAGGCCTGCGGATCGCCCGCCAACTTGCCTGCTGCCAGCAGCTCGTTGCCGGTAAAGCGCTGCAGATTGTCCAGGCTCGGGCGCAGGCTGGCGGCCAGGGCCTCGGGCAGTTGCTTGAGTTGTTCCTGCAGGTCGGCCGTTGCCTGCGCCGCCGTGGCATGGCGCAGGGCGTCACCACTGCTGAGGTAGTCCTGGATGTTGCGCGCCACCTGGTCCTGGAACTGCCGGGACAGGGACAGGTACTGCTCCATCATCTGGTAGGGGCGTTCCAGCGCGCGTTGCGACCACCACAAGGTGGCGCCCAGGGCGATACAGACGGTGACCAGCAACAGGGTGTTGAAATTGGTGAGCAGCTTCAGGCGCATGAACGGTGTCTACCAACGGCCGAACGGTAAGCGCCTGAAGTTATTGCGTTTTTATGACCGGGTGATGACGGAACCGGCGGCTTCGGTAAAAAAGTGGCACTTTGCCTTGATTATCCCACCCGTTGCACGCGATTGCGCCCGGCGCCTTTGGCCCGGTACAGGGCTTCGTCGGCGGCAGTGGCCATGCTCAGGGCATCGAGCCCGTCCTGCAGCTGCACCACCCCGGCGCTGAAGGTGCAGGACAGGTCCCGGGGCTGGGCCGGGTAGTGGATCTCGGCAAAGCGCCGGCGGATTTCATCCAGCACTTTATGCGCAGCCTGCAAATCGGTGTTGGGCATGACGATGGCGAACTCTTCACCGCCGTAGCGGCCGATGAAGTCGGTCTTGCGCAGGCGCTGCTTGAGAAACAGCGCCAGGCTCTTGATCACCCGGTCGCCCATGGGGTGGCCATGGCTGTCGTTGACCTTCTTGAAGTGATCGATGTCGAGCATGGCAAAGCTCAGCGGCTGCTCTTCGCGTCGGGCGCGGAAGCTGCAGTCTTCGAGCAGTTGCAGGATATGGGTGTGGTTGTACAGCCCGGTCAGGCTGTCACGCACCATCCGCGCCTTCAGGTTGCGCGCGCGGGCAGCCCGGTTACGCACCGTGGTGATCAGGTGGCGCGAGCGGATCGGTTTGGTCAGGAAGTCGTCGCCGCCTTCGCTCATGGCGTCGAGCTGTTTGTCCAGGTCGTCCTCGGCCGACAGGTAGATGATCGGCACGCTGACGTAGCGGTCGTTGTGGCGGATCACCTTGGCAAGCTCGGGACCTGTGCATGCAGGCATGTACATGTCGAGGATGATCAGGTCGGGCTGGAAGTCGGCAAGTTCGGCCATGGTGCGGATCGGGTCGGTCAGGGTACGGGTGACGATACCGGCGCTGTTGAGCAGGCGCTCGGTGTGCATGGCCTGTGCCCGGGAGTCGTCGATGATCAGCACCTTGAAGGGTTCGTACTGGGTGACGCTGGTCAGCAGTTCGACTTTTTCCAGCAGGCTGGAGGCTTCCAGGGTGCCGGTGAGGAACTCCTGGCCGCCAGCACGAACCGCGGCCAGTCGCGTAGGCGTGTCGGTTTCATCCAGGCTGAAGAACAGCAGCGGAACCCGGTGCTCAAGGCCCTGCTGGGCCTGGGCGGCCAGTTGCAGGCCGACGCCATGGCCGGTGAAGTCGACATCCATGACGATGGCCGACGGCAGCCGCTCGATCATCGAGGCGCGAAAGGCTTCGGCGCTGTACAAGGCTTGTACACCAAGACCGAAGAACTCCAGCTGCTGAGCCAGCCGCTCGGCCCGCTCGTGGTCCTGGAGCATGATATAGACCGGTTTGCGCAGGGGCGGCAGGGGCACTTGTTCGAGCTGGTCGCCCTGACGAAGGCCGGTGCGCGACAGGCGCAGCATCAGGCGGTTGAGCTCGCTGATCAGGTGGCTGCTCAGTTGTGCGCTGTTGGCTTCGACGGCCGCCAGGGTCTGGCCGATGGCCTCGGCCAACTGGCTGTGTTCCGGTTGTTCGAAGCGCTCGGCGTGGCGCTGCAGGCGCAGGGTGGCTTCGCTCAGTTCGCCCAGGTCGCCCGTCGACCACTCGCTGCGCTGCAGGCGCTGCCAGATTTCGAGTATTTGCCGAGCCTGGTGGATGACCCGTTGGGCAAAGTGCTGCTTGAGGCGCTCACGATTGGGGTCTTCTGGCTCGGTCATGTCCTGACTACTTGTAAGGGGTGAGGCAGTTCGAGTGATGGCTCTATGCTAGCACCACTTGCCGGGCAATCGAGTGTCTTGTATCAATTTACTGTACAAGTTTTTTATTCATTTTCTGACTCATCAGTCGCTTATACGAACCGGCGCGCTTGATTTATAGTGCAGCGATACTTGCCGACCCCGGCAGGCGGCGCGTAACGGAAAACCGCACAGCGCTGGCACGAAGCCCGGGGGTTGCGGTCGAACCCCTTGAACCGACGTGACACAAAGGACAACGCCATGCTGGACTGGAAAAACCGTACAGGCAAAGCCGAGGCACGCGAGCGGGTAGAACCTCGCAGCGCCGCCACCCGTAGCTATTTCGGTGGGTTGTTCTTCAGCCGTGCGCTGGGCACGCTGATCGGCCTGTACCTGTTGGTGTGCATTGGCCTGGGCTGGTACTGGAGCGCCGAGCCGGACCTGTTCCCAGTCCAGCAGAACGCCCAGGCGGCTGCCGAGAAGACCGGCCAGCAGATGGTCGTTGGCTACACCACCGTGGAAACCCTCAAGACCGTTGCCGGCACCTTGCTGACCAAGCCGGGCGGCTACATTTCCAACGACCGCTTCCCGCCAGGCCTGTGGATGGACAACATGCCCAGCTGGGAGTACGGCGTGCTGGTCCAGGTCCGCGACCTGAGCCGGGCCCTGCGCAAGGACTTCGCCCGTTCGCAGTCGCAGTCCGCCGAAGACGCCGACCTGGCCAAGGCCGAGCCGCGCTTCAACTTCGACAACAAGAGCTGGATCCTGCCGTCGAGCGAGTCCGAGTTCCAGGAAGGCATCAACTCCCTGACCCGCTACCAGAGCCGCCTGTCCTCCGAGCAGCAAGGCGCGCTGTTCTACACCCGTGCCGACAACCTCAACAACTGGCTGGGCGACGTCGCCACCCGCCTGGGCTCGCTGTCGCAGCGCCTGTCGGCCAGCGTTGGCCGGGTCAAGCTCAACAGCACCCTGAAGACCGAGACCGTGGTCGCCGGGCAGGCGCCACAGCTGGATGAGGAAGTGGTAGAGACCCCGTGGCTGCAGATCGACAACGTCTTCTATGAAGCCCGCGGCCAGGCCTGGGCCCTGTCGCACTTGCTGCGCGCCATCGAAGTTGACTTCGCCGATGTCTTGGCCAAGAAGAACGCCACCGTCAGCGTGCGCCAGATCATCCGTGAGCTGGAGGCTTCCCAGGAGCCGCTGTGGAGCCCGATGGTGCTCAACGGCAGCGGCTACGGCATGTGGGCCAACCACTCGCTGGTCATGGCCAACTACATCTCCAGGGCCAACGCTGCGGTCATCGACCTTCGCCAGCTGCTGTCCCAGGGCTGACCGGTGGCCATCTCCAAGCAGGAGGCGGCCCATCGCGCCGCCTCCGATGCCGAGCTGATCGCCTGGGTCGACGACAACGACCAGCCGCTGGGGGCCTTGCCGCGCGCTGAACTGCGCGAACGCGGCCTGATCGGGCGCGGCACCTACATCTTGCTGTTCAACTCGGCCGGTGAGCTGTGCGTGCACCGGCGCACCGAGAGCAAGGCCATTTATCCGGGGTATTGGGATGTGGCCGCCGGTGGCATGGTCCAGGCTGACGAAAGCTTCGCCGATTCGGCGGCCCGTGAGCTGGAGGAAGAGCTGGGCGTGGCCGGGGTCGAACTGACCTTCCACGAGCGCTTTTTCTTCGACCAACCCGGCAACCGGCTCTGGTGCGCCGTGTTTTCTGCCGTCTGGGACGGGCCTTTGCGCCTGCAGCCGGAGGAGGTCAGCGAGGCCCGTTTCCTGCCCCTCGAGCAGGCCCTGGCCGACAGCCGGCAGCAGCCTTATTGCCCGGACTCCCTGGCGGCCCTGCAGCGTTATATCGACCGTCAAGGCTGACGTCGCGAATCCTGCGTAAAATGGCGCAGTTTTGTACTTAGCATTCGAGCAATTTATCGTTACACTGCGCGGCCTTTTAAGGCTGCCGCACCCTGGTGCGGCAGTAGCGCTGCCCCTGCCAGAGTGGGGCTTCGCGGTCGGGACCCTGCCAGGGGTATCGACCAGTTTTTGTCCTCACCGTACGAGGATCAAAAGTGGCCAAGAAAGCCTCATCATTCGCCGCCCTCGGTGGCCTGGTGTTCTCCACTGACGCAGGTCGGCATTGCCCGGACTGCAGCAAACCCATAGATGCCTGCATCTGCAAACAGTCGATCATCCCCGAAGGCGATGGCATTGCTCGCGTGCGCCGCGAAAGCAAGGGCCGTGGCGGCAAGACGGTGACGACGATCAGCGGCGTACCGCTGCCCCTGGAACAGCTCAAGGACCTGGCCAGCACGCTCAAACGGCGTTGTGGCACCGGTGGCGCGTTGAAAGACGGTGTCATCGAAATCCAGGGCGATCATGTCGAGCTGTTGTTGGCAGAGCTGATCAAACAAGGCTTCAAAGCGAAAAAGTCCGGCGGCTGAAGACTGCATCGCGATTTTTTGCAATTCGCTTTCTAAACTCGTTCCCGTAGGAAGGGTCTATCCCTGAACACGGAAAATCGTCATTTCCAGGTTTTACACTGCGCCCGCCAGCTGTGGGCCGGTGTTTTTCGACTTTTTATATAGGGGACTTCAATGTCCGTACGACGCACACGCAAAGACGATGGCAGCCAATGGACAGTTGCGGACAGCCGCAGTGTTTATGGCATTCGCCATTGGGGGGCCGGTTACTTCGCAATCAACGAGGCCGGGCGCGTCGAAGTTCGACCCAACGGCCCGGGCAGCGCGCCGATCGACTTGTACGAGCAGGTTGATGAACTGCGCAAGAGCGGCCTGTCGCTGCCGCTGCTGGTGCGCTTTCCGGACATCCTGCAAGATCGCGTGCGCCAGCTGACCGGTGCCTTCGACGCCAACATCGCGCGCCTGGAATACCAGAGCAAGTACACCGCGCTGTACCCGATCAAGGTCAACCAGCAGGAAGCGGTGGTGGAAAACATCATCGCCACCCAGAACGTGTCCATCGGCCTGGAAGCCGGTTCCAAGCCCGAGCTGCTGGCCGTGCTGGCCCTGGCGCCGAAAGGCGGCACCATCGTCTGCAATGGCTACAAGGACCGTGAGTTCATCCGTCTGGCGCTGATGGGCCAGAAGCTGGGCCACAACGTCTTCATCGTCATCGAGAAAGAGTCGGAAGTGGCGCTGGTGATCGAAGAAGCGGCCGACCTCAAGGTCAAGCCGCAGGTCGGCCTGCGCGTGCGCCTGTCGTCGCTGGCGTCGAGCAAGTGGGCCGACACCGGTGGCGAGAAGTCCAAGTTCGGCCTGTCGGCAGCGCAACTGATCTCGGTGGTACAGCGCTTCCGCGATGCCGGCCTGGACCAGGGCATCCGCCTGCTGCACTTCCACATGGGGTCGCAGATCGCCAACCTGGCCGACTACCAGCACGGTTTCAAGGAAGCGATTCGTTACTACGGTGAACTGCGTGCCCTGAACCTGCCGGTCGATCACATCGACGTCGGTGGTGGCCTGGGCGTCGACTACGACGGTACCCACTCGCGCAACGCCAGCTCGATCAACTACGACATGGACGACTATGCCGGTGTCGTGGTCGGCATGCTCAAGGAGTTCTGCGATGCCCAGGGCCTGCCGCATCCGCACATCTTCTCCGAGAGCGGCCGCTCGCTGACCGCCCACCACGCCATGCTGGTGGTGCAGGTGACCGACGTCGAGAAGCACAACGACGAAGTGCCGGTGATCGAGAACAAGGAAAGCCTGCCCGAGACCGTGCAGTGGCTGGCCGACCTGCTGGGCCCGACCGATATCGAGATGGTCACCGAAACCTACTGGCGCGCCACCCACTACATGAGCGACGTGGCGGCCCAGTACGCCGACGGCAAGATTTCCCTGGCCGAGAAGGCCCTGGCCGAGCAGTGCTACTTTGCCCTGTGCCGTCGCCTGCACAACTCGCTCAAGGCCCGCCAGCGCTCGCACCGCCAGGTGCTGGACGAGCTCAACGACAAGCTGGCCGACAAGTACATCTGCAACTTCTCGGTGTTCCAGAGCCTGCCGGACACCTGGGCCATTGGCCAGGTACTGCCGATCCTGCCGCTGCATCGCCTGGATGAAGAACCGATGCGCCGTGCGGTGCTGCAGGACCTGACCTGCGACTCCGACGGCAAGATCAACCAGTACGTCGACGAGCAGAGCATCGAGACCAGCCTGCCGGTGCACGGGATCAACGAAGGTGAGGACTACCTGCTGGGTATCTTCCTGGTTGGCGCCTACCAGGAGATCCTGGGCGACATGCACAACCTGTTCGGTGACACCGACTCGGTGAACATCTACCAGAACCCGAACGGCACGGTGTACCACGCCGGTATCGAGACCCATGACACCATCGAGGACATGCTGCGCTACGTGCACCTGTCGCCGGAGGAGTTGATGACTCACTACCGCGACAAGTGCGCCAGCGCCAAGATCACAGCGCGTGAGAAGACCCAGTTCCTCGATGCGCTGCGTCTGGGGCTGACCCGCTCGTCTTACCTGTCGAGCTGATCCCATCGCGGGGCAAGCCCGCTCCTACCCTGTAGGAGCGGGCTTGCCCCGCGATGCGCTTAACCCCGCAAAAACCACCCATCCCGCCGCTGCAAGCGCCAGCCCATGAGCGCCAGTGTCAGCCCCCGCAGCGCCATGAACAGCAGAAACCCCAGCCACAACCCATGGTTGCCCAGGCCCGTGGCCGCATAGGCGACCGGCAAGGCCAGGGCCACGCTGACCAGCATGCCGTTGCGCATCTCCCGCGCTCGCGTCGCGCCGATGAACAGGCCATCGAGCAGGTAGCTCCACACCGCCACCAAGGGCAACAGCGCCAGGTACGGCAGGTACTGGTAGGCCGTGTCGCGCACGCTTTCGATATCGGTCTGCAGGTTGATGAACAGGTGTCCGCCAAGCAGGAACAGCACGGCAAAGCCGCTGCTGGCCAGCAACGACCAGCCACCGGCCACGGTCAGGGAGCGGCGCAGTGCCTGGCGATCCCCCGCACCGATGGCGTGCCCGCACAAGGCTTCGACCGCATGGGCCAGGCCGTCGAGGGCATAGGCGGTCAGCAGCAGGCCATTGAGCAGCAGGGCGTTGGCGGCCACCGTCGACTCACCCAGGCGCGCACCCTGCACGGTGATCAGGAAGAACACCGCCTGCAGCGCCAGGCTGCGAATGAAGATGTCGCGGTTCACCGCCAGCAGCGGTCGCCAGCTTTGCCAGCGTCGCAGCAGGGCCCAGGCGATGTGTCCGGGGTAGGCGCGCAGGGCCGGGCGGGTCAGGGCAAGGCCGAGCAGGGCGGCGCTCCATTCGGCAATCACCGAGGCGCGCGCCGAACCCAGTACCCCCCAATCCAGGCCGAGCACGAACCACAGGTTGAGGGCGATGTTGAGCAGGTTGGTGGTCAGCAGGATCGCCAGCGGCGCCCGGGCGTTCTGGGTGCCGAGGAACCAGCCGACCAGGGCGAAACTGGCCAGGGCCGCCGGCAGTCCGAGCAGGCGGGTCTCAAAAAAGTCGCGGGTGGATTGCTCCAGCGCCGCCGAGGGCTGCATCCATTGCAGGGCCAGGTGGCTGAAGGGCAGGGCGAGCAAGCCCAGCAGCAGGGCGAACAGCAGTGCCAGCAACAGGCCCTGCACCAGCACCTGACGCAGCGCCGCACCATCGGCGCGCCCGGCGGCCTGGGCGGCAAAGCCGGTGGAACCCATGCGCAGAAAGCCCATCACCCAGGCCAGGAAGGTATACAGGCTGGCGCCCACGGCCACGGCGCCAAGTTGATGGGCATGGGGCAGGTGGCCGATCACGGCGCTGTCCACCAGGGCCACCAGGGGCACGGAAATATTCGAGAGAATCATCGGCGCGGCCAGGGCCCAGACCTTGCGGTGGGTCAGGCGGTCGCGCCAGTCGGTCAGCAATCGGGACATGTCGGCTCCAGGCAAGCCGGACATTGTAGCCGTTACAGGGAGCAAATCCCGTCGCCGCAGTCTGATTTGCACGCAGCGCGGCTCGAGGGTGGCGCCGTTGATATATAGTTCATAGCTCAGAACCCGCTGCCCAAGAGTTACTCCCATGCTCAACAAAGGATTGTTGCTGGCCTGCGCGCTGGCCTTGCTCAGTGCCTGCGACTCGTCTGCCCCGGACAAGCCGGGCACCGCGCCGGCGTCCACGCCCGCGCAGGTCCAGGAGGCGGCCAGGCCCGCCCGTGAAGACGCCGCCAGTCTGGCCAAGCGCTATGCCGGGCGCGAGCTGACGGTGGTGGACGTCTCGGAAGTCCAGGTCGAGGGGGCCAGTGCCCTGTCCCTGAGCTTCTCGGTGCCGCTGGATGCGCAGCAGAACTTTGCCGAGCGGGTGCACCTGGTCGACACCGTCAAGGGCAAGGTGGATGGCGCCTGGGAGCTGTCCGACAACGGCATGGAGTTGCGTCTGCGCCACCTGGAGCCACAGCGCAAGCTGGTGCTGACCATCGATGCGGGGCTGCAGGCCGTCAACGGCAATCGCCTGGCCGCCGAGTCGGTGAGCCGCCTGGAGACCCGCGACATGCAGGCCACCATCGGTTTTGCCAGCCGCGGATCGCTGCTGCCCACGCGCCTGGCCGAAGGCCTGCCGGTGATCGCCCTGAACGTCGACAAGGTCGATGTCGAGTTCTTCCGCATCAAACCCGAGTCCCTGTCGGCTTTCCTCAGCGCCTGGGGTCGCAACAGCAGCCTGTACTACTACCAGTCCAAGGAAACGTTGGGCATGGCCGATCTGGTCTACAGCGGCCGCTTCGACCTCAACCCGGCGCGCAACACGCGCGAGACCGTGCTGCTGCCGATTGCCGGGATCAAGCCGCTGCAGGAACCGGGGGTGTACCTGGCGGTCATGCGTGCATCGGGCACCTATGATTACTCGCAACCGGCGACCCTGTTCACCCTCAGCGATATCGGCATATCGGCGCACCGCTATGCCAACCGCATCGATGTCTTCACCCAGGCACTGGAAGGCGGCAAGGCCCTGGGCGATGTCAGCCTCGAACTGCTCGATGCCGAAGGCCGCGTGCTGGCCCAGGGCAAGACCGATGGCAAGGGCCATGCCCAGTTGCCGATGCCGCCCAAGGCTGAAACCTTGTTGGCCCACCAGGGTGTGCATACCACCATGCTGCGCCTGAACAGCGCTGCGCTGGACCTGGCGGAGTTCGACATCACCGGCCCGCTGGCCACCCCTCTGCAATTCTTTGTGTTCGGTCCGCGCGACCTGTATCGCCCGGGCGAAACCGTGTTGCTCAATGGCTTGCTGCGCGACCAGGATGGCCGTCCGACCACGGCGCAGCCGGTGACGGTGGAAGTGCGCCGACCAGATGAACAGATCAGTCGCAAGTTCGTCTGGGAGCCGGGCGGCAATGGCCTCTACCAGTATCAGCTGCAACTGGCCGGCGAGGCACCGACCGGGCGCTGGCAGTTGCTGTTCGACCTGGGCGGCGGCAAGAAGCAGATCTATGAATTTCTCGTCGAGGATTTCCTGCCCGAACGCCTGGCCCTTGAGCTCAAGGGGAGCGATGTGCCCTTGAGCCCGGAGCAAAGCGCCGAAATCGAGGTCAACGGCCGCTACCTCTATGGCGCCCCGGCTTCGGGCAACCGCCTCAGCGGCCAGGTCTATGTGCGCCCGCTGCGTGAAGCGGTACCGGCGTTGCCAGGCTACCAGTTCGGCTCGATCACCGAGCGGGAGCTGAGCCAGGACCTGGAACTGGATGAAGTCAGCCTGGACGCCAACGGCAAGGCTACCCTGAACATCGAGAGCAAATGGTCCGAGGCCCGCTCGCCGCTGCAACTGACCGTGCAGGCCAGCCTGCAGGAGTCCGGTGGCCGGCCGATCACCCGGCGCCTGGAGCAGCCGGTCTGGCCGGCCGAGCGCTTGCCGGGGCTGCGCGGCCTGTTCGATGGCGAAGAGACCGACAGCGACGGCCCCGTGGAGTTCGAGGTGCTGGTCGCCGACCGCGACGGCAACAAGCTGGCCGCCGACAACCTCAAGGTGCGCCTGATCCGTGAGCGCCGTGACTACTACTGGAACTACTCGCAGAGCGATGGCTGGAGCTACAACTACAACGAGAAGTTCCTGACCCAGAGCGAAGAGACGGTCAGCATCAAGGCCGGCGCCACTGCCCGGCTCAACTTCCAGGTCGAGTGGGGGCCGTACCGGGTCGAGGTCGAGGATCCGCAGACCGGGCTGGTTTCCAGCGAGCGTTTCTGGGCCGGCTATCGCGCCCAGGACAACGCCGGCGGCGGTGCCGTGCGACCGGACCAGGTCAAGCTGGCCCTGGACAAACCCGCCTATACCGAGGGTGCCACCGCCACTATCACGGTCACGCCGCCCGCAGCCGGCAACGGCTACCTGATGGTCGAGTCCAGTGACGGCCCGCTGTGGTGGCAGGAGATCGACGTACCGGTCGAGGGCAAGACCTTCTCGGTCCAACTGGACCCGAAATGGGCGCGGCACGACCTGTATGTCAGCGCCCTGGTGATCCGTCCTGGGGAGCGCAAGGTCAATGCCACGCCCAAGCGCGCGGTCGGTGTGCTGCACCTGCCGCTGGACCGGGCCGGGCGCAAGCTGGCCGTAACCCTGGACGCACCTTCGATGATGCGTCCCAAGCAACCGCTGACCGTCAAGGTGCAGGCGCGCAACGCCGACGGCAGCGTACCCAAAGAGGTGCATGTACTGTTGGCGGCGGTGGATGTGGGCATTCTCAACATCACCGACTACCCGACCCCGGATCCTTTCACCGGGCTGTTCGGGCGCAAAGCCTACGGCGCCGACCAACTGGACATCTATGGCCAGCTGATCGAAGCCGGGCAGGGCCGCCTGGCCAGCCTGGCCTTCGGCGGTGACGCGGCCATGGCCAAGGGCGGCAAGCGGCCCGACACCAGTGTCACCATCGTCGCCCGGCAGAGCGCGCCGGTGACCCTGAACGAGAACGGTGAGGGCGAGGCCACGGTCGACATCCCCGATTTCAACGGCGAACTACGCCTGATGGCCCAGGCCTGGACCGAAGAGCGCTACGGCATGGCCGAGGGCAAGACGGTGGTGGCCGCGCCGCTGATTGCCGAGCTGTCGGCGCCGCGCTTCCTCGCCGGTGGCGACCGCACCACCCTGGCGCTGGATCTGTCGAACCTCTCGGGGCAGACGCAAAAGCTCGATGTGCGCCTGAGCACCGAGGGCCAGCTGAGCCTGCTGGGTCCTGCCGAGCAGCACCTGGACCTGACCCAGGGCAAGCGCGTTACCCTGCAGGTACCGGTGCAGGCTGATGGCGGCCTGGGGCAAGGCAAGGTCAAGGTCGAGGTCGCCGGTCTGCAATTGCCGGGCGAAACCGTCGGCGCGTTCAACCGTGAATGGACGCTGGGCATCCGCCCGGCCTATCCGGCCATGCTCAAGCATTACCGGGTGGCGCTCAAGGATCAGCCGTGGAGCTTGCCGCCCGAGGATCTGGCCGCGTTCGAACCGGCGGGCCTGGAAGCGATGCTGGCGTTGTCCAGCCGGCCTCCGCTGAATCTGGCCGAGCAGATCCGCGCACTGGAAGCCTACCCTTATGGCTGCCTGGAGCAGACCACCAGTGGCCTGTATCCGTCGCTCTATGCCGACGCCGCCACTCTCAAGCGCTTGGGCATCAGCGGTGAATCGGCCGAGGCGCGCAAGCGCAAGATCGAGATGGGCATCGAGCACCTGCTGGGCATGCAGCGTTACAACGGCAGCTTCGGCCTGTGGAGTGCGGACAGTGAAGAGGAATACTGGCTGACCGCCTATGTCAGCGACTTCCTCCTGCGCGCACGCGAACAAGGCTACGCGGTACCGGCCGAAGCCCTGAAGAAGGCCAGTGAGCGTTTGCTGCGTTACCTGCAGGAGCGCAACCTGGTCGAGGTCAACTACAGCAACAACGCCGAGCACAGCCGCTTCGCCGTGCAGGCCTACGCCGCCCTGGTGCTCGCCCGCACCCAGCAGGCGCCGCTGGGCGCCCTGCGCAGCCTGTTCGAACGCCGCAGCGATGCACGTTCCGGCCTGCCGCTGGTGCAACTGGCCATCGCCCTGGACAAGATGGGCGACAAGCCACGCGCCCAGCAGGCCTTGCAGGCCGGGTTGGCAATCAGTCGCCAGGGCGATGAATGGCTGGGCGACTACGGCAGCCCGCTGCGTGACCAGGCGCTGATCCTGGCCTTGCTCGAAGAGAACGACCTGGCCAGCGATGCCCTCGACACCCGGTTGTTCGAGCTGTCCGATCAACTGGCGGCCAACCGCTGGCTGTCGACCCAGGAGCGCAATGCGCTGTTCCTGGCCGGGCGTGGCCTGTTGAGTAAACCCGAGGGCAAGTGGACGGCACGCCTGGACAGCGCCGGTGAAGTGCGTGAGCTGGATGCGGCGCAATCGGGGCTGAAGCTGGAAGGGCCGTTACTGGCCTCGCCGTTGAGCGTGCAGAACCAGGGCGGCGATACCCTCTACCAGCAACTGACCCTGTCCGGTTATCCGCGCCAGGCGCCGGTCGCCAGCAGCAACGGCATGGGCATCCGCCGCGAATTCCTGGGCATGAACGGCCAGGCCCTGGACCTCAACGCGCTCAAGAGCGGTGACCTGGTGCTGGTGCACCTGGCGCTGACATCCGCCTCGCGGGTGCCGGATGCCCTGGTGGTCGACCTGTTGCCGGCGGGCCTGGAGCTGGAGAACCAGAACCTGGCGCAGAGCGCGGCCAGCCTGGAAAACGCCAGCAGCGCGGTCAAGCAGTGGCGCGAGTCGATGCAGAACGCCAACGTGGTGCACCAGGAATTCCGTGATGACCGTTACGTTGCGGCGTTGAACCTGGAGGGTTACGGCACCACCCACCTGCTGTACCTGGCGCGGGCCGTGACCCCGGGCACCTACCGGGTGCCGCCGCCGCAGGTCGAGTCGATGTACCGGCCAAACCTGCAGGCTGTGGGCGAGACGGTGGGAGAATTGGTGATCAAGGGACGCTGACGGCCCTGCCGCCCTGTAGCCGCTGCCGTCAGGCTGCGGCTACAGGTGTGAGTGTCAGTGAATGATCCAGCTCAGTACCCACAAACCCAGCAACAGCCAGATAATGCCGACAATGATCGACGCGCGCATGAAGGCACGGATGGCCGAGTACAGCAGCATCAGGCCGATGACCAGGGCAACGATGCTGACCAGCGAGGTGTCCATGCCCAGGGTACGTGCCAGGCCATCGATGAAGTTGCCGCCAGCGTTGGTCAGCAGGTTGAACAGCCCGCTCAGCGCATCGACGACAAAGCGGATCAGCGCTCCCAGTGCCTGGCCGAGCCACTCGAAAAAACCTTCTACATGCATAGTTGCTTCCTGATGATCGAAACGGCGAGTCTGCCGTTGCCAAGCCTTTGGCCTTGTACCGGCCGGGTCGGTTCCCCGGCCATTCTGCCTGACGAGAGGGTACGATGCTCATCTTAGCGCGCCCGCGAGGCCCTATGGCCAGACGCCTGAGCACCGTGGCAGGCGTCATCCTGCTACTGTGCGCCTTGCTGTGGAGCGCCGATCGCCTGTGGCCGCTGCCCTTGCCCGCCGATGACCTGGCGCGGGTGGTGCTGGCCGAGGATGGTACGCCGTTGTGGCGCTTCGCCGATGCCGAGGGTGTCTGGCGTTATCCGGTGAGCGCCGAGCAGGTCTCGCCCCTCTACCTGCAGGCGCTGCTGACCTATGAGGATCGCTGGTTCTACCAGCACCCCGGGGTCAATCCGCTGGCACTGGGTCGGGCGGCCTGGCAGAACCTGCGCGGCGGCCGGGTGTTGTCCGGGGGCAGTACCCTGTCGATGCAGGTGGCCCGGTTGCTTGATCCGCACCCGCGCACCCTGGCCGGCAAACTGCAGCAGCTGTGGCGCACCGCGCAGCTGGAATGGCACCTGTCCAAAGCGCAGATCCTGGAGATCTACCTCAATCGCGCGCCTTTCGGGGGCACCTTGCAGGGCGTGGCCGCGGCCAGTTGGGCCTACCTGGGCAAATCGCCCCAGCACCTGACACCGGCCGAAGCGGCCTTGCTCGCGGTGTTGCCCCAGGCCCCGAGCCGCCTGCGCCCGGACCGTCACCCGGCACGGGCGCAGCAGGCCCGCGACAAGGTGTTGCAACGCCTGGCCGAGTACCAGGTGTGGTCGTCACAGCGGATAGCCGAAGCGCAGGAGGAGCCGCTGTTGCTGGCGCCACGCCAGGAGCCGGCCCTGGCACCCTTGCTGGCTCGACGGCTGAATCGGCCAGACAGCCCGCCGCTGATCCGCACCACCCTCGATGCGTCCTTGCAACGTCGCCTGGAAGACCTCTTGCTGGGCTGGCGGGCACGCCTGCCCGAACGGACCTCGGCAGCGATCCTGGTGGTGGAGGCGCAAAGCATGGCGGTGCGCGCCTACCTGGGTTCGGTGGACCTGAACGACGAGCGCCGCTTCGGCCATGTCGACATGATCACTGCCCTGCGTTCGCCCGGCTCGACCCTCAAGCCCTTCCTCTATGGCATGGCCATGGACGACGGTCTGATCCATTCCGAATCCTTGCTGCAGGATGTGCCACGGCGCTATGGCGACTATCGGCCGGGGAATTTCTCGATGGGCTTCAGCGGGCCGGTGGCGGCCAGCTCGGCCCTGGCCCTGTCGCTCAACCTGCCAGCCGTGCAGCTGCTCGAAGCCTATGGTCCCAAGCGCTTTGCCGCGCAGATGCGCAGTGGCGGCGTGCCCCTGACCCTGCCGCCTCTGGCCGAACCCAATCTGTCGCTGATCCTGGGCGGTGCCGGCAGTCGCCTGGAAGACCTGGTGGCCGGCTACGGTGCGTTGTCACGCGCAGGTTTGAGTGCGCCGATTCGCCTGCAACCGGATGCGCCGCTGGTGGACCGGCGCCTGTTGTCACCGGGCAGTGCCTGGATCATCCGGCGTATCCTCAGCGGGCAGGCGCGCCCGGATCGTGACCCCACGGCCGAGCTGGTGCAGCGACCGCTGCTGGCCTGGAAGACCGGCACCAGCTATGGCTTTCGCGATGCCTGGTCGATTGGTGTGGGGCCGCGTTACCTGATAGGCATCTGGATCGGTCGGCCCGACGGCACGCCGGTGCCCGGGCAATTCGGCCTGGCTTCGGCGGCACCGCTGATGCTGCAGGTGCACGATGTGCTGAGCAACCGTGACAGCCAGCGTGGTATCGCGGCGCCGGTGGCGGCGGTGCCGGCCAATGTCGGCGTGGCCGCGATCTGCTGGCCGCTGGGGCAACCCATGGCCCGCCACGATCCCAACTGCCGTCGCCAGCGCTTTGCCTGGACCCTGGACGGCACCACGCCGCCGACCTTGCAGGCGGCGGACCAGCCGTTGAGTGTCGGCTTGCGTGAAACGGTCTGGGTCAATGCCCGGGGCCTGCGGGTCGATGCCGGTTGTGCCGGCGCCCAGGCCCGCGAGATCGCTTTGTGGCCGGCTCCGCTGGAACCCTGGTTGCCGCGCCTGGAAAGGCGTGAGGCGCGGTTGCCGAAAATAGACCCACAGTGCCCGCCGCAAGTCGCGGCGAGCGCGCCGCCACTGTCCATCGTCGGCGTACGCCAGGGCGATCAGTTGCGCCGTCCGGCCACCAGCAGCGAGCCACTGCGCCTTGATGTTTCAGCCTTGGGTGGCAGTGGCCGGCGCTGGTGGTTCGTCAACGGCGTGCCCTTGGGCGAGTCGGTGGGCCAGGCGCAATTGAGCGCCCGTTTTGAACAGGCAGGCAACGTTGAATTGAGCGCGCTGGACGAGAGCGGACAGACCGCCCGGATCGAGTTCCAGATCGGCGAATAAGGGCGTTGACGATCCTTGAACAGGTGCTGGGCAGCACCTACGCTTGAGTCTGACGAGGGCACGGATGTTTTTCCCTCGTACTCTTCAGGATCATGGAGCGACCTATGCGTCCATTGGCCGTCGCGATCTTGGGGGTTTTCTGGGCCAGTGTGCTGAACGCCGAACCCCTGCCGGTCTATCTCAACAGCAATGACGTCGAACGCAGCCTGCCGGCAGCGAACCTGCCGATCGATGCCTATCGTCCTGTCACGCCCGCGCTGTACGTAACGACACCGGCAGCGCCGCCGCAATACCTGCCGATGACTACCCGGGTGCACTTGCGCAAGGTGCGTTTCGAAGGCGGTACGGTCTACCCCTTGAGTGACCTGCGTGACAACTACCAGGACCTGGTCAACCGCGACGTCACCCTGGCCGAACTGGACGAGGCGACCCGTCGCCTGACCCGGCGTTATCAACAGGACGGCTACCTGCTTTCCTACGCCTACCTGCCGTCGCAGGACTTTGCCGATGGCCGCGTGCAGGTGGTGTTGGTCGAAGGCTATATCCGTGACTTCCAGGTGCAGGGGGAGATCGGCCCGGCGTCGGCGTATCTGGAGCAACTGACGACCCGGCTCAAGGGCGAGCGCCCGTTGACCCGCAAAACCCTGGAGCGCTACACCTCGCTGATGAGCCAGGTGCCGGGTGTCACGCTCGAGGCTCGAGTGCAGTCGCCTGGCATCCACGAGGGTGCGGCCCGGCTGGACGTCCAGGCATCGCGCAAGCCCTTCAGCACCGCCCTGAGCCTGGCGGACGGCAGCCGCGACGACCTTGAAGCACTGCTGGCGGTGAGCAGCAATGCCCAGACCTCGCTGGCCGAACAGGTCAGCTTTACCGCGCTGGTGCCGCCTGGCGATGATCATGAGCACTACTACCGCCTGGACTACGCCCAGTACCTGGACAACAACGGCAGCCAGCTGACGCTGTCGGCATCACGCTATCGCAGCGACCCCGACGCCGAGGTCCGTCTGAACAATGGCATCGACCTGCGCCAGCGCCGTGAAAGCGACCGCTACTCGGCCGGCCTGGGCCAGGTGTTGACGGCTTCGCCCAACGAATGGCTCAGTGTAGCCGCGCGCGTTTACGCGGTGAGCGACGACACCGATTACCGGGGCGTCGAGGTTCCCATGCGCATCAGCAGCCACACCGACTCGCGCGCCCTGGCGTTCGAAAGCGACTGGCGCACAGCAGACGCCAGGCAGCTGCGCATACTCAGTGTCGGGGCCTACCAGGGGGTGGATTATCTTGGGGCGAGAACCGATGGCGACATCGATCTGGATTTCCTGCGCTTGCGGGTGTCCGGGGTGCAGGGCGACCGCTTCTTTGACAATTGGCAGGGGGTAGCCTCGGCGACCCTGACCTGGAGCAATGACAGCCTGCCGGACAGTGAACGGGCGGTGTTCGGTGGACAGGCCTTCGGTCGCGGCTACCCCAGTGACCAGGCCGCTGGCGACAAGGGCTGGGGCGTGGCCTATGAGCTCAATTACAGCTTCAGACCCGCTGGCGACTGGCTGAAGCTGGTGCAGCCCTATGGCGTGGTGGATGCGGCGCGCAGCTGGTTCAACGAGCTGGAAATACGCGATTCACGCCTGTCCTCGGCGGCATTGGGCGTGCGCTTGGGCGATGACCGTCACTACAGCCTGTCACTGGAAGCCGCCCGACCGATGTCCGACATCGCCCTGGACAGCCTCGACCGCCAGCCGCGCTTCACCCTGACGCTCAGATTCCAGCCGTAGCCGCTGCCGACAGGCCGTCGATCACAGCCTGGCGGCAGCGGCTACTCAGTTCACCAGGTGCAGGCGCGGTTTGGGAAACAGGTTGTCCAGGGTTTCGAGCAGGCGGGTGTGATAGATCGGCTTGCGGAACAGGTCCAGCACCTGCAGGCGCAGCAGGTCGCTGAAGTCATCCATGTCGGCATGCCCGGAGGTGACGATCACCGGCAAGTGCTGGCGGGCGGTGTGCTCGCGCAGGCGCTTGATCAGTGAAATACCGCTTTCCTCCGGCATGCGCAGGTCAGTGATCACCAGGGCCACGTCCGGGTGGCGGGTGAGTTGTTGCAGGGCGAGTTTTACCGAGGTGGCCGTGTGGCAGCAGAAACCCTCGCCCTCCAGCAGTTCGGCAAGTTCCAGCAAGGCGTCCTCTTCATCATCCACCAGGAGAATTTGTTGACGTAGGGAAGAGGTCGGCATGGTGTAGTCCTGTTACGTTGCGAAAGTCAGGTTGGAGCGTCCAGCGAGCCCGAAACGCGCGACCTTATGAACCGCCACCGGTGCCCCCTGTGCCACCGGTACCGCCCGTAGCGCCGGCTTTCTCCATGGAGCTCTGGACTTTGGTGAAGACCGAGGTAACGCCACTGGAAATCGGCGTAATGAAGGTCGTCAGCACCGCCGCCACCATCGCCGCCGCAATGGCGTACTCGATGCCGGAGGCCCCGTCCTTGCGGTAGAAGAATTCTTTGCAGCTCTTGAGGATTCGGGAAAGACGCATGGCATGTCTCCTGGCGCGCAAGGCGCGGATGGCGGGGCTTATTCGATGATTCCCCTTTGCCACCACAGCATCGCCAAGCCCGACAAAACCGGCAAATGTAAGAAAGCATTAATCCTAAAGTTATAACGCCCGGTTGACGCCAGTAAGGCGTTGTTTTGCCGGGGTGCCAGATTTGCGACGGAAAATATTCTGACGGGTAATGGCATTTTGGCTTCGCTGCGCTAGTGTCAAATAGCGAAATAGTCGGTTTACCTTTGGGTGCGAAGGACGTACAGCGCAGTAGTAGTAGGAGAACCGGCGTGAGCAGTCGCATTACCATCATCCTTGCGGGTTTTTTCCTGGTCGGCGCCTTGCTGGCCGGTTACTGGGGACTGGTGCTGAGCCGTCCGCCCACCGAACCTGTTGCCGCTCCGGTCGCTGCGCCGCAGGCCCCGGTCGTGCAGCAGGTCGTCGACAAGGCCAGCGATGAAACACGCCAACCCGTGGTGGTGCTGCGTCGCGATGTTGCCCCCTACACCCCGTTGACCGCCGACGACCTGCTGGTGGAGCGCCTGCAGGTGGCACCCGCCGGCAGTTTCCAGACAATCGAGCAGGTACTCGGTCGCAGTAGCTGGCGAACCCTGGCCACCGGCACCTGGCTTGACCAGGGCAGCTTCGAGGCCGGCGGTCCGCTGGCGCGCATGATTCGACCCCACGAGCGTGCCCTGGCGCTGGCCATTGACGATGTGATCGGCGCCGCCGGGCAGTTGAGCCCGGGCGACTATGTCGACGTGATGCTCTACCTGCGCGAAGAGAACAGCAATCCCCAGGCCTCGGCCCAGGTCGTGCTGCCGGCCCTGCGTCTGCTCAGCGTCGGCAAGCAATTGGGCCTGGCCAACGATGGCCAACCGGCGGAACCACCGCTGGACGAAAAAGCCCGCCAGGAACAACAGCGCACACCTGCGCGTACCGTGGTGCTGGCGGTCCCCGAGGCCCTGGCCAGCCGCCTGTTGCTCGCCGCCCAGGCCGGCAGCCTGCGCCTGGCCGTGCGCAGCGCCGAAGAACAACGCCTGGCCCGCTACTGGGCCGACCCGCAAGGCAGTGCAAAGGAGGTGGATTGGGCCAACCGGGAACTCTATCGCTTCAGCCAACTGGCCCAGACACCTGTGGCCAAACCCGTCGCCAGTGTCGCTGCGCCGCGTGGCATGCAGATCATCCGTGGTAATCAGTCCAGCCAGCCTACTCCCTGACCAAGCAGGATGCCCTTAAATGAGCAGTCGTTCCGTGCGGGTAAACCAGTCTTTGCTGTGCGTGTTGCTGTGGACGGGCACTGTTGTGCCCGCTGCGCAGGCGGCCGGTGCCGGGTGCGCCGCCCTGGCGCAGTTGCCCAGCGTGATAGAAATCGACCAGGGGCTGCAGCAGGAATTACGCGCGCCGGTGGCCATCACCCGGGTGGCGGTGGGCGATGTAAAAATCGCCGATGTGGATGCCAGCGGTGACGATGCCGTGTTGCTTACGGCGCTCAGCCCCGGCGCCACCAGCCTGATGCTCTGGACCGCCTGCGCCAAGACGCCGCGCCAGGCCATGCTGTTCGTCAAGGGCGTGGCCACCGCCGACATGGCCGAGACCGCCGTACCGCCTTCCCAGGACCCGACGCTGCCCAGCCAGGTACAGGCCGATATCCGCTTCGTCGAGGTCAACCGCACCAAGTTCAAGGAAGCCGGTGCGCGACTGTTCTTCAAAGGTTCGAACAATGCCCTGTTCAGTTCGCCAGGGACGGTGCCAGGCACGGTGGTCAGGCCCGACCACGTGCCCGGCGTCAGCACCGCGCCGGGTCAGTATGTCGATGTCAGGCCTGGCGTTCCGTTGGACAACGGGGTGTTCAACATCGTCTGGGGCGGCGGCAGCAGTCGTTTTCTTGCGGCCATCAATGCCCTGGAAAACAGCGGCTTTGCCTACACCCTGGCGCGTCCCAGCCTGGTGGTGCTCAGCGGCCTGACCGCCAGCTTCCTCGCCGGTGGCGAGATTCCCATCCCGGTGCCCAGCAGCGGCAGCGACAGCGTGTCGATCGAATACAAGGAGTTCGGCATCCGCTTGGCGCTGTCGCCGACCGTGGTCAGCCGTGATCGCATCACCCTCAAGGTGGCCCCGGAAGTCAGTGAGCTTGACTACACCAACGCGGTGAACATCGCCGGCACCCTGGTGCCGGGGCTCACGGTGCGCCGCACCGACACCAGCATTTCCCTGGCCGATGGCGAGAGCTTCGTGATCAGCGGCCTTATCAGCAGCACCACGCGCTCGGCGGTGGACAAGTTCCCGGGGCTGGGCAACATCCCGATCCTCGGTGCGCTGTTTCGTCAGTCGGCGTTGCAGCGCGATGAAACCGAGCTGTTGATGATCGTCACGCCGCATCTGGTCCAGCCCCTGGCGGCCAATGCCCAACTGCCGTCCTTGCCGGGTGAGGGGCTGCGTACCTACGACCCGAGCTGGGGACGGTTGTTCTTCCTGGAAAACGGCGACTTCGAAGGTCGCAGCGGGTTATCTCAATGAGCGAAAACCTGAGCCAGACGTTTCTTGCCATCACCCGCAACGACGCCGACCTGCAATGGTTGCAGGGTGCCCTGGCGCCCTTGGGGCAGGTGGTCGGTGCCGGCACCGGCGCCAGCCTCGACGAGTTGCTGGCGCTGGTCGACGTCACCTTCGCCAGCCTGGTGTTCGTCGGCCTGGACCGCGACCACCTGGTCAACCAGTGTGCGCTGATCGAAGGGGTGCTGGAGGCCAAGCCGATGCTGGCCATCGTCGCCCTGGGCGACGGCATGGACAACCAATTGGTGCTCAGTGCCATGCGCGCCGGTGCTCGTGACTTCGTCGCCTACGGTTCGCGCTCCAGTGAAGTGGCGGGCCTGGTACGGCGCCTGAGCAAGCGCCTGCCGCCGGTTACCAGCAACCCCAACCTCGGTGGCTTGACCGTGTTGTACGGCGCTCAGTGCGCGGCCGATGGGGCCTTGCTCACCACCCACCTGGCACGGGTGGTACAGACCAGTGGCCAGCAAACCTTGCTGCTCGATCTGGGCCTGCCCCGTGGCGACAGCCTGGCGCTGCTGGGCCTGGAGGCGTCCTTTCATTTCGGCGATGCCCTGCGTCACCTGCGCCGTCTGGACAACACCCTGATCGACAGTGCCTTCACCCGTGAAAGCTCGGGCCTGCGCCTGCTGGCCTATGCTGCCGCTGACGAAGCGCTCGAGCGTACCAGCGCCGCCGAGCTGTACATGCTGCTCAGCGCCTTGCGCCAGCACTTCCAGCACATCGTCGTGAACCTCACCGGGCAGGCCGACAGCGAAGCCTTGCGCACCTTTGTCAGTCATTGCGACAAGCTGATCTGGTACACCGACCAGAATGTCCTGGACTGCCGGCGCAACCTGGAGGTGCTGACCCAGTGGCGGGAGAAGGGCATGAAACTGGAGCACGCCAGCCTGCTGGTCGATCGGTACCTCAAAGGCGTGGCGCCGGACGCCGACGCCTTGAGCAAACGTTACGGCCTGCCGTTGCTGGTGGTGCTGCCCTACAGCCCGGAGGTACGCCTGAACGCCAAGAACCAGGGCCTGTCCCTGTTCGAACTGGCCCCGCGGGATAACCTCACCCATCACCTCAAGACCCTGGGCGAGACCCTGGCCCGGCGCTCGGAGCACCACAAGACTGACGGCGGCACCTGGCTGCACCGTCTCTGGGGGCACAAATGAACAGCGCCGACGAGCTGTTCGGCGGCCCGCGACACAACCTGGGTAACGACCCCCAAGGGCTCAAGCGCGCGTTGCACCGGCACATCATCGATGCCATCGAGGACAGCGGGCGCAACCTGCTGGAGGGGTCGCGCCCGGCGCTGGCGCAGTTCGTGGTGGAGCAGGTGGGCGACTATATCGCCCGCCTGCACCTGGCCTTGTCGCGCTACGAGATGGAGCGCCTGGCCGAAGAAATCGTCGACGAACTGACCGGCTTCGGCCCGCTTGAGGTCCTGCTGCGCGACAGCAGCGTCACCGAGATCCTGGTCAACGGGCCGCACCGGGTGTTCGTCGAACGGGCCGGGTTGTTGCAACAGACCGACCTGCGCTTTATCGATGCGCACCATGTGGAGCGGGTCATGCAGCGCATCCTCGCGCCCCTGGGGCGGCGCCTGGACGAGTCATCGCCCATGGTCGATGCGCGTATGCCCGATGGCAGCCGGGTAAATGCGATCATCCCGCCGGTGGCGCTGGATGGCCCCTGCCTGTCGATCCGCAAGTTTCGCAAGGACATGCTCAAGAGCGCCGACCTGCTGGCCACCCGCACCATCGACCACGACATCCTCGACTTCCTGCAACTGGCCGTGGCCAGGCGCTGCAACATTTTGGTCAGTGGCGGCACCGGTACCGGCAAGACCACCTTGCTGAACATCCTCAGCCAGTTGATCGCGCCCCATGAGCGCCTGGTGACCATCGAGGATGTTGCCGAACTGCACCTGGACCACCCCCACGTGGTGCGCCTGGAAACCCGACCGCCCAATGCCGAGGGCCATGGCGAGATCAAGGCCAGCGAGCTGATCCGCAACGCCTTGCGCATGCGCCCGGACCGTATCCTGCTCGGCGAGATCCGCGGCGTGGAAGTGCTCGATGTGCTCACGGCCATGAACACCGGGCACGACGGTTCCATGAGCACCGTGCACGCCAACACCGCCCAGGATGCCCTGCTGCGCCTGGAGACCCTGGTCGGCCTGACCGGCCGCCAGGTCGCCGAGAAGACCTTGCGGCAGATGATCTGCGCCGCCCTCGATGTGGTGATCCAACTGACCCGCCTGGCTGATGGTCGCCGCTGTGTCAGTGAAGTGCTGGAAGTGGTCGGGGTGCGTGACGATGTGTATGTCACCAACACCTTGTTCCGCCTCGATCGACGTTCGGGCGACGGCTTTTACCACGAGTCACCGAACCCGGCGGGGGACAAGCTGCGCCGCGACTCGTCGGAGCCGCGGCCATGATGCCGGTGCTGCTGGGGCTGACCTGCCTGGCACTGTTGGCAGTGTCGGCGCGGCTGTTCTACAGCGGCCTGCGCAAGTCGGGAAACGAGCGCATCCTGCAGCGTCTCGGCCAGGTGCAAGATGCCTCGAGCGCATCCCCGAACCGTCGCGACTGGCTTGACCGCCTGCTGCAACGCGCAGGCCTTGAGCGGCGCAATGATCGCCTGCTGTCAGGTGGTGTGATCTGGAGCCTGTTGGCGCTGGTGGTCGGGCTTGCGGCCGGCTGGCTGCCCGGGCTGGGATGCTGGCTCGCCGGTCCCTTGCTGTTTCGCCTGTACCTGGGGTGGCGCTACCAGCGCCGCCTGCAACGCATGATCGAGCAGTTGCCGGTGCTGCTCGACCATGCCATGCGCAGCCTCAAGGCCGGTCGCACCCTGAGCGATGCGGTACTGGGCGCCATCGACGTCTGCCGGGAGCCCTTGCATGGCGCCATGCTGCGGGTGCGGCGCAACGTGCAGATGGGCGTCGATCTGGACGATGCCATGCACGACCTGGCCGAGTTGTACGACCAGGACGAGCTGCGGATGTTCGCCCTGGGCCTGCGGATCAACCAGCGCTACGGCGGCAACGCCAGCGAATTGCTGGACAACCTGATCAAGCTGATTCGCGAGCGCGAACAGGGCGCCCGCCAGTTGCGCGCCATGACCGGTGAAACACGCATGACGGCCCTGGTCCTGGGCCTGCTGCCGGTAGGCATGGCCGGCTACTTCCTGAGCAGCAACCCCAAGTACCTGCTGACCATGTGGCAGGACGGCAATGGCCAGTTCCTCCTGCTGGCCGCCTTCGGATTGCAGGTGGTCGGTTGCCTGGCGCTGTGGCGCATGTTGCGGAGTCTGTGAAATGGCCTTGATGCTCAGCGCTGTGTTGTTCTTTGCCGCCTTCGTGCTGTTGCTCGGTCAATTGCTGCGCCAGCGCCGTCGGGAGCGCCTGGTGGCCCAGCGTCTGCAAGGGCAGCTGGGCCGGGATGATCGCCTGGGCAACTGGGTGCAGCAGGTGGGCAGCAGTCGCCTGGCCCAACGCTCGCTGAACCTGGACAGTGAAACCCGGCAGTTGCTCGATCGGCTGGGTTGGCGGCGCAGTCGCCAGCGGGCGTTGTTCGCCGCCTGCCAGGTCGGGGTGCCGTTGCTGGCCCTGGGCTTTGGCCTGGTGCTGGAGCAAACCGTCTATGCCGACAGCCAGAACGCCTGGCTGGTGGTGCCGCTGTGCGCCCTGGGTATCGGCTACCTGCTGCCCAAGCGCTTGCTGGCCCTTGCCGCTGCCCGTCGTCAGCAACAGATCGCTCGCGAAGTCTCGACCTTCATCCCCTTGCTGCGCATCCTCTTCGAATCGGGCCTGGCGGTGGAGCAGGGCCTGCGGGTGCTGAGCCAGGAGTCGCGGCAACTGCTGCCGGTGCTCAGCGAAGAGTTGCGCCTGATCCTGCAACGGGTCGACTCGGGCCTTGCCCTGGCGCCGGAGCTTGAGAAGACTGCGCAGTTGCTGGCCGTGGACGAGTTCAGCGACACCTGCACGATCCTCCAGCAACTGCTTACCCAGGGCGGCGGGGCGATGAAGTCATTGCTGGCGCTCAAGCAGTTGCTGGATGACCGGCGTCTGACACGGATGCAGGAACGGGTGTCGAAGATGTCGGGGAAGATGTCGATGGTGATGATGGTGTTTCTGTTTCCCGCCTTGCTGATCGTGCTGGCCGGCCCCGGCTTCACGGCATTGGCCAAGGCCCTGGGCTCATGAAGGGAGTGGTACGGATGAAAGCAGTCATGGTGGTCATGAGCCTGGTGTTGCTGGGCGGTTGTGCCAGCGATGGCACAGCGCCCTGGCTGGCGCTGCCCGGTGGCAACGCCAGCTGTGCCAAACCCGATTCCAGCCAGGAGCTGGCCTTGAGCATGGCCGACGAGATGCTCGGCGAGGGGCGCCCCCACGCCGCCCTGGCGCACCTGGAGGTCTTGCCGGCCGACATGGCCCAGGTGCGCCTGCGCAAGGCCAAGGTATTGCGCCTGCTGGGGCGCAGCGAGGCCGAACCCTTGTACCGCAGCCTGCTCGGTGGCTGCCTGGCCGCCGAAGGCGAGCATGGCCTGGGCCAGTTGTTTGCCGCCCGTGGTGACAATCTCCAGGCCCAGCGTCACCTGTTGCGCGCGGTTCGCTTGACGCCGACTGACGAGAAAGTGCGCAACGACCTGGGGGTGGTCTACCTGAACCTCGGTAATGTCGAGCAGGCGCGTTTCGAGTTCCTGACCGCGATCGAGCTCAAACAGAACAATACCCTGGCGGCGGTCAATCTGGTCAGCCTGATGCTGTACCAGGACAAATGGGAGCAGGCGGCCGATCTCGTTTCGCGCCTGAACCTGAGCCCGACCCAGTTCAACGACGCCAAGCGCCGCGCCGAACAGCTGAAGACGCCTGGCAAGTCCGCGCCGAGCCGTGCCGACCAGGTCGCAGCGGTTCAGGAACCGACTCCTTCCTTCGGGCAACCCTGAGGTCAACATGAAGCCAGCCAGCCTGTTACTGCTTGCCTTGAGTGCACTACCCTTGGCATCCCCGGCCATCGAGGCGGGGCCGTCGTCGAAGGCGCAACAGGCTACCGAAGCCTGGCTGCAACTGCAGGCGCGCAACCTGGAGGCGTCGAAGATCCCGCAGACCGCCACGCCCAAGGAGCGCGAGCAGAGCATGCAGCGCTGGCTGGACAGCTACAAGTACGAGATCCCGGACTTCTACCGCTGGGAGCAGGTCAACTCGTCCGACAAATAGCGGTGGGTCGGCAGATACGGCGCCGCTAGTGCGCCGTTTGCCGCAGGTGCAGGGGCGAGCTGCCCGGTGCCAGGGCCAGGGCCAGTTGAGTGCGGTTGTGCATGTGGGTCAGGCGCAGCACCTGGGACACGTAGAGTTTGACCGTGTTTTCGGTGATGCCCAGCTCGCAGGCGATCTGGTAGTTGGTCTTGCCCTTGCTGACCAGGCGCGCCACCTCCAGCTGGCGCGGCGACAGCTTGTCGAATAGGGACGGGATGCTCTCGTTGTCCGCATCCTCGACGTCCGTGGCCCGCCGGTGGGTGCCCAGGCCGCGGGCCTTGTCCAGGTCCTGGTAGAGGTCGTCGATAGAGTCGGCCAGGTCCTGGAGCTTCTGGTTGAGGTTACCCAGGTATTGCTGGCTTTTCTGCTGTTCCAGCACGGCGGCTTCCTGGCGTTGCACGCCTTCGAGCAGTTCGTTGAGGTCGACGGGTTTCTGGTAGTAATCGGCAAAGCCTGCACGCAGGGCCTTGATCACATCCTGCTTGTCGGCGCGGCCGGTGAGCATGATGGCTTCGAAAATGCGCTGGGTGCCGGCGACCACTTTCAGCGACTTGAACAGCTCCAGGCCATCGCACTGCGGCATGTGCAGGTCGCACAGCACCACGCCAATGGCCGGGTCCGCCGCAAAGCATTCGATGGCCTGGGTGGCGGACTGGCACGGTACGCAGCGATAGCCGCTGCCCTGGAGAAATTCACAGACTTCTTCGACGATCACTGGCTGGTCATCGACCACCAGCACCTTTACCTCGCTGAAGGATTTGTTCACGCGCTACTCCCTGCTGGTGCGCCCCTCTCTCCCGGAGCCTGGGTGGCCCTTGTCGCAGGCCGCAGACACTCTTGAAAGTAGTCGCACATCGCGACTCTGTACAAGGCCACCCAGGCGCACCAGGTATCTGACCGATTAGTGGATCCACACCGCGGCCAGCAGGAAGCCGGCCAGTATGAACGGGGCAAAGGGCTGTTTGTTCGATGACTCATCGGTGAGCTGCTTGAGGCGGTTCCTGACCTTCTGGCTCAGCAGCGTCCACAACCGGCGCCGGCAGGAGATCCAGATCAGCACCGCGATGCCGGCACCGATGAAGGTGCCCAGCACGTACATGCGGTCGGTGGCCAGGGCCAGGGCGCCAAGCAGTTTCACGTCGCCGGCACCGAAGCGTCCCAGCATGTAGCCGGGCAGGGTCAGGAGCATGACGATGGCCAGTGCCCAGCCGCCCTCGCTGGCATCGGCACCGATCCAGGTGTGCCCGGTCATGAACAGGTAGACCAGCGCACAGGTTGCCGCACCGAGGGTCAGGGTGTTGGCGATCTGGCGTTCACGTATATCTTGTTCGGCGCACAAGGCAAGCCACAACAGAAGGACCATGCTTTGCATTGGCGAAAGGCATCCCTTTGTGGTGAATGATTCTATGCTGTCTGTCAGGTGTCACTGTCAGGGTAGACGCGATCATGAAAGCAAGCTTGGTCAAACGGCAAAAAGGCGCAGCCGCGCTGGAGTTCGTTGCGGTATTCGTGATCTTTTTCGCAGTGTTCTACGGGGTGGTCAGTTACGGTCTGCCGATGCTCATGCTGCAATCGTTCAACCAGGCCAGCAGCGAGGCGGTGCGCCGCTGTGTGGCCCTGGACCCGGCCAGCGCCAGCTACCGCCATGACATCGACCAGATGGCCAGGAAAGTACTGGGCGAGCAGCTGGCGTGGATGCCCGGCTCCCTGAACTTCCAGCTCGCCAGCGACGCCAGCATCACCCTCACGCCCGGCAACCTGCTGACGGTGAACATCGACTACTCCAAAGCCAAGCTGACCTCGGTGTTGCCGGTGATCGACCTGCCGGTGATCGGTGAGGTGCCACGCTTGCCCGCAAGCCTCAAGGCCAGCGCGAGTCTGCAGCTGTGAGTGCCGGACCAGGCCTGTTCGAGCGCTGGCGCGGGCGCTCGGCGCCTCCTGAGCAGCCTGTCGAGCCGACGCCAGGCATTGCGTTGGTGGGCTTGCAACTGTGGCTCGACGACAATGCCCGGGTGCTGCGCCTGGCCGGTCCCTTGCGCGCGGCGCTGGCGTTGCCGGAGCAGGCCGATGCCCGGCTGCAGGACTATGTGCAACCCTACAGCCTGCTGGCGCTCGAAGGCGAGCCGATGGATTGGCAGGCCCAACCCCTGGACCTGGATTTCAAGGCCGCCGGCGGTGGCACCCTGTACACGCGTGGCTGGCTTCAGCCCCAGTCCGGCAGTTGGCTGCTGCAGTTGTTCGACATTGGCGACCTGTTGCAGCAGCGCCAGCAATCGTTGAACGCCGAACGCCAGCGCCACTTGAGCTGCCACCTGGCAAGTGCCTTGCGCGATTGCAGCATCGAACGCCTGGGACTGGTGGCGCAGGAGCAGTTGCAGTGGATGGTCCGTCACTGGCGAGCCAGCGCTGCGCGGTTGTTGTTGCAGGGCAGGGAAGGCTGGCAAACCTACGCCAGTGACAATGACTCGCTGCCCTGGCCGGACGACGCGGCACTGGGGCCGTTGCTGGACCAGCAGGCTCCCGGCCAGGTCCTGTGCAGCACAGCTCATCCAGGGCTGCAGCAGCTGTTTGCCCATGGCCCGACCTACCTGCTGCCGTATGCCCAGGGCCAGGTGGTACAAGCCTGGCTGATCGTCATCGACCCCGCTGAAGCACTTGCCCCCCAGGATGCGCTGCAAGTGTTGGCCGCTTACGTCGAGCCACTGATCGGCCGCCTGGCGGCCTTCGAACTGCAACAACAGAACGATCGCCTGGACAGCCTGCAACTGCAACTGGGCGCCGGCTGGTGGCAGTGGCGCCTGAGCGAACAGAGCCTGCGCATGGACCCGGGGCTAGCCGCGAGCCTGGGCATGCCGGCGCAGTTGACCATCAGCCAGTGGTTGAGTCGTGTGCACCCGGCTGACCGGGAGGCAGCGCAACTGGCCCTGGGTGAGTTGCAGCGCGACGGCTGCGCCTTGCACCTGAGCGTGCGTCTGCTCGATAACCACTTCGAGGCCAATCCACGCTGGTATCGCCTGTGCGGGCAAGTGCGCGGCAGCGGGCAGCAGCGCCGGCTGCAAGGCTTCATGCTCGACATCAGCGACATCAAGGCCCAGCAGCTGCAGGCGGGGGCGGCCCAGGCTCGCCTGGAAAACCTGATCGCCAGCTCGCCGGCGGTGATCTATATCCAGCGCTACCTCGACGGAGCGCTACAGCCCGAATTCTTCAGTGCCAGCCTGCAACCGATGCTCGGCTGGGAGCCTTCGGGTGACGCGCAGCCTGGTCAATGGGTCCACCCCGAGGACCAGGCCCTGTGGCTGGCGCGTACCCGCACCCTGTTGCGTGAAGGCCAGGTACGCAGTCGCTACCGGCTGCGGGATCGCCAGGGCGGGTATCACTGGGTGCTCGACGAGGCACGCCTGTTGCGCGACGACCTGGGGTTGCCGGTGGAGGTGGTGGGGATCTGGCTGGATGTCAGCGAGGCCACCGAGGCCGCCGAACGGGTGCGCAAAAGCGAGGAGCGCTATCGGGTGCTGGTGGAGGATTCGCCGGCGATGATCTGTCGTTACACCCCCGACCTGACCCTGGTATTCGGCAACCAGCCCCTGGCCGATTACCTGGAGTGCACGGCAGTGCAATTGGCGGGCATCGACCTGGGGCAGTGGATGTCCGAGAGCCAGCGCGAAGCCTTCCTCGAGCGGCTGGCCGGGTTGACCCCGGAGCAGCCGGTGAGCACTGCGGAAATCTGCCTGGAACTGCCCGGGCGCGAGCACGCCTGGTGGGTGTGGTCCGATCGCGGCCTGTTCGACGCCGATGGCCGCTTGCTGGAAATCCAGGCGGTGGGTCGCGACAACACCCAGGTCCGGCGTACCCGCCAGCAGTTGTTGCAAAGCGCGAAGATGGCCACCCTCGGCGAGATGGCCACCGGGCTCGCCCATGAGATCAACCAGCCGCTGAACGTCATGCGCATGGCCGTGGTCAACGCGCTCAAGCGCCTGGAGAACGGGGAGGTGCAGGTGGACTACCTGCAAGACAAGCTCAAGCGCATCGACGCCCAGGTATTGCGCGCCTCCCGCGTGGTCGATCATATGCGGGTGTTTGGCCGGCGCTCGGAGGTCGAGCAGCATCCCTTCGTCCCCTGGCAGGCGGTCGAGGGCGCCCTGTCGCTGCTGGCCGAGGGCTTGCGCGGCAAGGGCGTCGAACTGCGAGTCGAGCCCCCGGCGCAGGGGCCGACGGTCAGTGGCCACCAGGACCAGCTTGAGCAGGTGCTGATCAACCTGGTGGTCAATGCCCGCGATGCCTTGCTGGCACGCCGGGAGCAGGATCGCCAACTGCAACCCTGGATCGCCCTGCGAATGGAAACCAGCGAGCGCCAGGTGCGCCTGCTGGTCGAGGACAATGGCGGCGGGATCGAGCCGCGCTTGCTGGAACGCATCTTCGAGCCGTTCTTCACCACCAAGCCGGTGGGCGTCGGCACCGGGCTGGGACTCTCGGTGAGCTACGGCATCATCGACGCCATGGGCGGTTGCCTGAGTGTCGAAAACGCCGCCGAGGGCGCGCGCTTCTGCATCGAGCTGCCGACCTACTGCACCAACTGAGCGCGGCTGCTGGAGCAGGTCAGGTTGGCACCGACCTCGACGTTGAGCAGGTCGATGCCCAGGGTCTTGAGCAGGACGTTGACCAGCGGGTCGACCAGCGGGCTGAGCAGGCCCTTGATCAGCGGTTTGAGAATAGCTGCAACGTCATTCAGCAACCCGGCGACCTGGGTCACCACGGCGCCGAGGACGTTGCCGCTGACGGGCTTGTAGGCTTGAATCTCGATGCCGTCGATGGTGCCGTTGAGGCTGGCGATGATGTTGCTGGCCGACGTGCTCAAGTACGCCGGTGGCTGCCCGATGTCAGGTGGCGTGTGGCCTGGCGGTGCGAAGCGCAGGTCACTGGCCGGGTCGGTCGAGTTGCTGCCCACCAGCGGTGCATTGACTTTCACCCCGATGCCGCCACCGGCGAACGCCACCCGGGTGCCGCAGAGGGGCGGCAGGAACAGCACACGGCTGCAGACGTTGGTGCCGATGTCGATCAGTGGCAACGGCGTGACCTCGCCAATGCCCTTGCTGAAGAAATCCTCCGGGTGCTTGAACTGGCCGATGGCGACATCCACGGCTGCGCTCTGGGTGCGGGCCGTCAGGGTTTTCTCGGGGGTGCAGCTGTAGTCGCTGACTTCACTGCTCGCTCTGGCCACGTTGATGCCGACATCCACGCTGACCGTGCCCGGCAGCAGGCGGATGTCGGTGACCTTGCAAGGAATGCCCAGGGCACAGGTCAACGATTGCAGGGTGCCCACCACGTTCAGGCTGAGCAGGTTGTTGAGGACATTGGTCAGGGGCGAGGCAAGATCGAGCACGGCATTGACCAGCCCGGCCACCGTGGTCAGCACCGGCAGATCCAGTGAGATCAACGCCCGTACCTGGGCCGTTTGCACGCGGATGGTGTCGGTTTGCGGATTGCCGATGGCCGATAGCTGCTGGGGCTCGATCACTTTCAGGCGCACCTTGCCGTTGACCAGCCCCAACAGGCTGATCGGCATTTCCACGATTGCGGCGTTCTCCTTGGTGGACAGCAGGATCACGCTCTGCACCAGGTCCAGTACCTGCAGGCCGGCATCGAGCCCGGCCTGGGTGGTGCCACTTTGCAGGTTGAGAATGCTGCCCAGCTGGAGCGGGCGGGAATTGTCGGTGTTGGCGGCAACCTTGCCCAGATTGGTCACCACTTCGGCTGTGGCGCCGCCTCGCTGCAGGACCTTGACGGCGGCCTGGACCAGTTGGGTCGCGGTGGCTCCGGCATTGAGCAACTGCTGATAATTGCCCGCGCTGACGCCTATATCGATCGCCAGCTGGTCAAGGTAGCTGAGCAGGTCGATCCGGGTATTGGCCAGCCCTTGCCAGCCCAGCAGGTCCAGCTGGACATGGCCACCGAGCGGGTCGACCAGGGTGTTGAAAAACGGTGATTGCCGCGAGTCCAGGGTGGCGGCGGTGCTGCGGATGCGTAGCATCGCCTGGGGGGGCTTGGGCGTGGCGGCCACGGCGCTGGCGCTCAGACGCGTGAAGTCGGGCACAGGGTTGCCGCGTGCCAGGGCCAGTACGCCGGCGGCCACGCTGGTCGCCACGCTCGTGCTGGCGACCACCCGGATGGCTTCGTGGCGCGTGGCATCGACGCTGTAGCTGCGCAGGCTGTTGGCGCCGGTCTGCAGGCTGCCGCAGGTAGTGTCCAGGGCTTGTCCATTGGCAAGTTCGAAACCATTGCGCATAGCGCTGGCCCGGGCCAGGGCGGCGGCCTGGGGCCCTGTACCGCTGCACACGGCGAGCTGCCCGGCGGCTTCCAGCGCCGCCATGTCGGCAATCCGCTGGAGTTTGCGCTGTTCCAGGAACAGCCGGCTGCTGTCGACCACCATCAACACGAACAGCAGTCCCATGCCCAGGGTCAGGGCCGCGACCAGGCCGATGGCGCCGCGTTGCCGTGCGGGAAAACGAGGGGACACACGCACTCCTTTGCCGGCCGAGGCCGCGCGGGGCAGCAGTTGTGCTCTGCAGTGTAGTCAGGATGATGGCCAGTCGCCTGCATGGCGACCGACCAGTGCCGACTCAGCGCGGCGGGTAGTTGGCCAGGACCTTGGCCACGGTGTTCTGGATGGCGCTGTTGCGCTCCTCGGGGCTTGGCGGGTAGTTGTTCATGATCTGCTCGGCACTGCCGCGCCACACCAGCTTGCCGTCGTGGCTGTCGAACATGTCGACCTGGATGGTGGCGACCTTGTAGTCGACGCTGCGGGTCTCGTTGTACATCGGCCCCCCCCAGTAGTTACCCCAGTAGCCGCCCCAGGCGCCGCCGTAGTTGGTGGTGATCTGTTGCTGGCGGTTCTCGACGATCAGGTAGGTCTGCACCTTCAAGTCACCCTGGCTGCTGCCCTGGGCGGGGCGCAGGCCACGCTGGTCGAGCTGGCCGGCTACGGCCTGGCGGATGCGCTGTTCGGTCAGGTCGCTCTTGATCCGTGGATCGTCGGGGCGGTATTGCAGCGCCGGCTCCTGCCAGACCCAACTGCGGTAGGCGGCAAAGTCGCGGCTGGCATCGAAGTCCTGGGACACATTGCCGCTCGAGCAAGCGCCAAGCAGCACCATTGATGAGAGTAAAGCGAAACGGCGCAACATGATGGATCTCCAATTGCCTTTAACTGGGAGGATAGCCGTCGAGGGCCTTGTTCAGGGATTGGCGCAAGGCATCGTCGCGTTCGCTGCGCGAGCCCTGGCTGGCAGTCTCGGCGCTGGTGCTCCAGACCACCTGGCCATCGTTGGCGTCATACAGGTCAAGGTCGACCACCATCACCTCGACTTCATAGGTGCGTACCAGCGGCACGCTGCCGTAGACCCCGTAGCCATTGCCGTAACGGCCGTAGCTGCCGTACCCGCCATAGCCGGCGTATGGGTAGGCACCGTATGGATAGGCGCTGTAGGGGTAGTAGTCTTCCCGCACCTGGCGCAGGCGGCGTTCCATACGCAGGTTGGCGCTCACCAGCAGATCGCCCTGGCCATTGCGTGCCGGGCGCAGGCCACGCTGGTCCAGGGCACTGCTGACCGCCTCGGCCAGTTGGGCAGGATCGGCCAGGACGGTGCCGGCCGGCAACTGCCCGTCGCGCCAGGCCCAGCTGCGATAACGCCCGAAATCGCGCGGCGCGGCCGGGTAGGCGCTGGCATCGAAGGTGCTGGCGGCCTGGGGTGGGGGCGGTGGCATGGGGCGGGCGCTGGCGACATACGGGTTGGGGCTCTGGCAGCCGGCCAGGGCCAGGCACAGTGCGCCCAGGGTCAAACGGTACGGCATGTCACCCTCCGGCAGATGTCAGCGCGGCCGACAGATCCAGTGCAGGTAGCGCCCCAGCCCGGCAAACGCCGGATGACGCCGATGAGCCAGCTCCATTTCCAGCAGGTCGAGCAACTCGGCCTTGCTCTGGAATTCGCTGGGCATGTAGTCGTGGAACACCCGCACACCACTCTCTGTTTCGACCTGCCACAGGCTTTCAAGTTGCGCCTTGAGCGTGCGCGGATCAAGTGGTTTTTGAGGGGTCAGGCTCTGCTTTTCACCGGCCATGTCGTTGCGCCGAAGTTTGCGGAAATGGCCCTTGAGCAGGTTGCGATAGACCAGAGCGTCACGGTTGTAGAACGCCAGTGACAGCAGGCCGTCGCTACGGGTCAGCTGGTGCAGCACCGGCAGGATAGTTTCCGGTTCGGCCAGCCATTCCAGCACGGCGTGGCACAGCACCAGGTCGTAGGGCTCGGTCAATTGGCCCAGCAGGTCCTGCCAGGGGGCCTGGATGAAGGTGGCGTGCTGGCCGGCTTCGGCAAAGCGCGCGCGGGCACCGTCGAGCATGGGTTCGGCGGGTTCGGCCAGGGTCAGCTGGTGACCGCGCTGGGCCAGCCACAGGGACATGTGGCCCAGGCCCGCGCCGATGTCCAGCACGCGCAGGGGCCGGTCGGGCAGGGCTTCGGCGAGGTCCGCCTGAAGCACTGCGAGGCGGATGGCGCCTTTGGCGCCGCCGTAGATCTTCTCGGCAAACCGGGTCGCCAGGGCATCGAAATGACGGTCGTTCATCGGGCGAAGCGCCTTTCGCTGTCGGCCAGTTTGCTGCGCACCACCTGTTCCATGTCCAGGCCCAGTTCGCTGCACAGCAGCAACAGGTACAGCACTACATCGCCGACCTCCTGGCCGGCATGCTCCAGTTGCTCGGGCGACAGCTGGCGCGACTGGTCCTCGCTCAACCACTGGAAGATTTCCACCAGCTCGGCCATTTCCACGCTGGCGGCCATGGCCAGGTTCTTCGGGCTGTGAAAGCCGCGCCAGTCGTTGGTGTCGCGGATCCGGTGCAGGCGTTGGGTCAGTTCGTGCAGGTTCATCAAGGCTCTCCTCAAGCTGCATAGCTTCAGGCGCCCGCCCGCGCAACGCAAGCCTGCACTTCAGTCCAGCATCCGCCAGGCCCCGCGCATGTGTTGCAGGTCGCCATGGCCCTGCAGCTGCAATTGACCACTGGCGGCCGTGGGGCTGGCGTCGAGGATCACCTCGCTGGGCAGGCGCACGGGCTTGAGAAAGTCCACCGCGATCTCGTAGCCGCTGGCCGGCAGGTGCCCGCGCAACGCCGCCAGGGCCATGGCCTTGCTCCACATGCCATGGGCGATGGCGGTGGGGAAGCCAAACAGCTTGGCACTGCTGGCGCTCAGGTGGATCGGGTTGTAGTCGCCGCAGATTTTCGCATAGCGCCGTCCGATGTCGCTGTCGGCGTACCAGCGGGTCAGTTCGCTCAGGGGCAGCGCATCCGGCTCGACGCTGGCAGGCGGCTCGCCCTCAAGCTTAAGGCCACGGCAGAGCATGCGGCTGGTCTCGAACCAGAGCGGCCCCAGGCCGTCTTCGGCCTGGGTGATCAAATCGCAGGTGGCGCCTTTTTCATGAGGTTGCAGGTTTTCCACATGCACGCTGAAGCGCAGGCGACTGATGCCACCCAGGGGACGGATCACGCGGATGCTGTTGTGCAGGTGCACCAGCCCCACCAGTGGAAAGGGAAACTGCGCGTCGGTCAGCAGTTGCAGTTGCAGGGCGAAGGCCATGACATGGGGAAAGGTCGGCGGCAGGCGGCCGTCGTCACTGAAATGGCACAGCTTGCGATAGGCCTCGAGCCGTTTCGGCTCGACGTCCAGGTAGCAGCGCAGCCCGGTGTCGGGCAGGGTGTTGCCGCTGATCTTGCGTTTGCGTGCGGCGCGCAGGTACAGCCCGGACAGCGCCGCAGTGTTGTCGAGATCTCGCCACTGACGCGTCATGTTCAAGCCCCCATCACGGCCTGGCCACACACCCGCAGCACCTGGCCGTTGACCGCGCCGGTGCCGGGTTGCGCCAGCCAGGCGACCGCCTCGGCCACATCCTGGGGCAGGCCGCCCTGGCCCAGGGAGCTCATGCGCCGACCCGCTTCGCGCAGGGCGAATGGGATGGCGGCGGTCATGCGGGTCTCGATGAAGCCGGGGGCGACTGCGTTGATACTGCTGCCGCGCTCGGCCAGCTTCGGCGCCCAGGCCTGGGCCAGGCCGATCAACCCGGCCTTGCTGGCCGCATAGTTGGCCTGGCCGCGGTTGCCGGCGATGCCGCTGATCGAGGCCAGCAGCACGATGCGCGCATTGTCGTGCAGGGTGCCGCTGTCGAACAGGGCCTGGGTCAGCAACTGGGGCGCCTTGAGGTTGACCGCCAGCACCGAGTCCCAGTATTCCGGCGTCATGTTGGCCAGGGTCTTGTCACGGGTGATGCCGGCGTTGTGCACGACGATGTCGACACCGTCTGGCAGCCCTTCGATCAACTGCGCCGGGGCGTCGGCGGCGCAGATGTCCAGGGCCAGGCTGTGCGCACCCAGGCGTGCGGCCAGGGCTTCGAGGTCGGCCTTGGCCTGGGGGACATCCAGCAGCACCACCTCGGCACCGTCGCGGGCCAGGGTTTCGGCGATGGCCGCGCCGATGCCGCGGGCGGCGCCGGTAACCAGGGCGCGGCGTCCGGCCAGTGGCCGGGTCCAGTCCTGTACGTTGCTGGCGCAGGCCTCCAGGCGCAGGACCTGGCCGGAGATAAAGGCGCTCTTGGGCGAGAGGAAAAAGCGCAGTGCGCCCTCAAGCTGATCTTCGGCGGCATCACTGACGTACAGCAGTTGCAGGGTGCCACCGGCACGCAACTCCTTGGCCAGTGAGCGACTGAAGCCTTCCAGGGCGCGCTGGGTGACGCGCGCCATCGGATCGTCGATCTGCTCCGGGGCGCGTCCGAGGATCACCACATGGGCGCTGGGTGCGAGGCTGCGCAGCAATGGCTGGAAGAATTCGCGCAGTTGCTTGAGCTTGTCGCTGTCGTCCAGTTCGCTGGCATCGAAAACCACCGCCTTGAGCTTGGGCCCAAGGCCTGCGACCCATTCGGTCGCGCTCAGGTCGGGGCTGGCAAAGCTGTAGAGATCATCGGTCAGGCGCTTGGCAAAGGCTTCGATCTTGTTCGCCAGCGGCCCACCGCCCAGCAGCAGGGCGCCTTCGACCGGCCGCAGGCGACCGGCCTCCCAGCGCTCCAGGCGAGCTGGACTCGGCAGGCCGACAGCGCCGACCAGGCGGCGACCGAGGTCGGAGTTGGCGAAGTCGATATAGCGGTCGCTCATGTGCGGTTCTCCCTGAAATAAGCTTCAAAGTGTGGACCATCTTTGGCCGTTGGTCGTTCGAACCCTGAAAAAACACCTACGCTGTAGCCGACCGTTTTGTAAAAAGAGGACGTTACGCATGCGCTCACTGCGCCGGGTCGCGATCATTGGCGGCAATCGGATTCCCTTCGCCCGCTCCAACGGCGCCTACGCCACGGCCAGCAACCAGGCGATGCTCACCGCTGCCCTCGAAGGGCTGATCGAACGCTTCGGCCTGCACGGCCTGCAACTGGGCGAGGTGGCAGCCGGGGCGGTGCTCAAGCATTCGCGCGACATGAACCTGACCCGCGAGTGCGTGCTCGGTTCACGATTGTCGGCGCAAACCCCGGCCTATGACTTGCAGCAGGCCTGCGGCACGGGGCTGGAGACAGCCCTGCAGGTGGCCAACAAGATCGCCCTGGGGCAGATCGACAGCGGCATTGCCGGCGGCGTCGACACCACCTCCGATGCACCCATCGCGGTCAACGAAGGCCTGCGCCGCATCCTGCTGCAAGCCAATCGCGGCAAGAACACCGTCGACAAACTCAAGACCTTCCTCAAGCTGCGCCCGGGGCACCTGAAACCGGAGCTGCCTCGCAATGGCGAGCCGCGCACCGGCCTTTCCATGGGCCAGCATTGCGAGTTGATGGCGCAGACCTGGCAGATTCCCCGCCAGGCCCAGGATGAACTGGCCCTGCTCAGTCACCAGCATATGGCGGCAGCCTATGCCGAAGGCTGGCATGACGATCTGCTGACACCGTTCCTGGGCTTGACCCGCGACAACAACCTGCGCGCCGATCTGACCCTGGAAAAGCTCGCCAGCCTCAAGCCGGTGTTCGAACGCAGTGACAAAAGCACACTGACCGCAGGCAACTCAACACCCCTGACCGATGGCGCCTCGGTGGTGCTGCTGGGCAGCGAAGACTGGGCCCGGGCGAACAACCTGCCGGTGCTGGCTTATCTGGTCGATGGCGAAAATGCCGCGGTGGATTTCGTCAAAGGCAAGGAAGGCCTGCTGATGGCGCCGGCCTATGCCGTACCGCGCTTGCTGGCACGCAATGGCCTTAGGCTGCAGGACTTCGACTACTACGAGATTCACGAAGCCTTCGCCGCCCAGGTGTTGTGCACCCTCAAGGCCTGGGAAGATCCCGACTACTGCCGGCAGCGGTTGGGGCTGGATGCGCCCCTGGGCGCGATCGATCGCAGCAAGCTCAACGTCAAGGGCAGTTCGCTGGCCGCCGGGCACCCGTTTGCGGCGACCGGTGGGCGCATCCTGGCCAATATGGCCAAGCTGCTGGCCACGGCGGGCAAGGGCCGCGGCCTGATTTCCATCTGCGCCGCCGGCGGTCAGGGCGTGACCGCGATCATCGAGCGTTGACCACCGCGCCTTGAGCGCCCCCGGCCGGGCGATTGGCGTAGTGCTCGGCCATGATCGAGCAGACGATCAATTGCAGCGGATGGTAGATCATGATCGGTAGCAGGATCAGGCCCAGCCCCGGATGGGCACCGAAGATCAGCACGGCCATCGGCGCCCCGGCCGCCAGGGACTTCTTGCTGGCGCAGAACACTGCCGCCACTTCGTCGGCCGGGCTCAAGCCCAGGAGCCGCGCGCTGCGGGTGGTCAGCCAGAGAATCAACGCCAGCAACAGCGCGCAGCCCAGCAGGGCGGTGAGCAGTACCGCGCTACCTTGCTGCTGCCACATGCCCGAGACCATCGAGTTGCAGAACGCGGCATAGACCAGCAACAGGATCACCAGCTTGTCCAGGATGTTGGTGTAGCGCTTGTGCCGGGCAAAGAAGCGTCCAAACCAGGGCCGCAGCAACTGACCGAGTACCAGCGGCAGCAACAGCAGGGCGCAGAGGTCGAGCAGGGTGGCGCCCAGGTCGATGCCTGCGCTGCCGGTGCCGACCACCAGGCTGACCAGCCAGGGGGTGATGAAGATACCGAGCACGCTGGACAGGCTGGCATTGAGGATCGCCGCCGGTACATTGCCGCCTGCGCTGCCGGTCAGGGCCACGGACGAGGAGATGGTCGAGGGCAGGGCGCACAGGTAGAAGAAACCCAGCATCAGCAAGGCCGGCAACTGGCTGCCCAGCACGCGGTTGGCCAGCCACCAGAGCAGCGGGAAGACCACGAAGGTGAAGCCCTGGACCATCAGGTGCAGGCGGCCGTTCTTCAGACCGTGGCGGATCTGCTCGCTGGACAGGTTGATGCCGTGCAGGAAGAACACCAGGAACACACCGATGTTGATGACGTATTCGGCATGCATTGCCCCGCCACTGCGGCCAACGCCGGGAAACAGCCAGGCCAGGAAGGTGGCGAGGAACATGCCGCAGAGGAACCAGTCGGTTACCACGCGTTTGAGGTGTTTGAGCACTTGCATGGGCGGGCCTTCGAATCATTTTGTAATCATTGAGTCCGCAGGCTACGCTGCGCCCATGATTGCCGTCTTGCGATATAAGGCCAAGTGATGCCGACTAACGGACAACAGCCTTCACCCCGTTCGATTCCTGTGCTGGAGCGCTTGCCCCGCCCGTTGTATGCCCGTGCCGAGAGCCTGGGCGCAGGCTCGTGGACGCCGCGTCACCAGCACGACTGGGTGCAGTTTTCCTACGCCATCAGCGGCGTGCTCGGGGTGTACACCGCCGAGGGCAGTTACTTTGCGCCCCCGCAGTGGGGGGTATGGATTCCCGCCGGGGTCGAACATGAGGTGGTGACCTCGATGCAGGCCGAGATGCGCAGCCTGTATGTGCGCCGCGAACGAGCCAACTGGGCGCCGGGGCACTGCAGGGTGCTGGAGGTGACACCGCTGGCCCGCGAGCTGATCAAGCAGTTCTGCCTGTTGCCGGTGGACTATCCCGAGGGAGACAGCGCTGAAGCGCGGCTGGTCGAGGTTCTGCTCGACCAGTTGCAGGCCTTGCCGCAGGTGGGCTTCTCCCTGCCGTTGCCCCAGCATCCGCGCTTGCTCGGATTGTGCAACGAACTGCTCGCCAACCCGGAGCAGGGCCAGACCCTCGGCCAGTGGGCGCAGCGCCTCAATACCTCGGAAAAGACCCTGATGCGCCTGTTCCAGCGCGAAACCGGCCTGAGCTTTCGTGGCTGGCGCCAGCGCATGCGCCTGCTGTCGTCACTGACCGCCCTGGAGGCCGGCCGCAGTGTCACCGAGGCCGCGCTGGGCTGCGGCTATGATTCCACCTCGGCCTACATCGCCGCCTTCAAGGGCCTGTTCGGCTTCACCCCGGGCGAATTGCGCCTTTAGGTGCGCTGCGCAGGCGCCAGCGCCCGTCGGATCTGGAAATAAAGTCTCAGTGCGGTAAACGCCCCGTATTCATTGGGAAAGACTGCCCGCAGTGACCACTCTGTCGCTTATGTGCAGAAAAAGAATGGCAAGTCGGGCGGTTTGCCGTTACAACGCAGTGCGGTCTTGCTACAGCGAACAGCCGGTGTTGCACCGGTGACCAAAAAAAATCACGTGTCTGGCAGAACAGGACCCCCGACAGAAGCCGATGAAGACTCCAAAACGCATTGAACCACTGGTTGAAGATGGACTGGTCGACGAGGTACTGCGGCCCTTGATGAGTGGCAAGGAGGCCGCCGTGTACGTGGTGCGCTGCGGTCGGGAACTCAGGTGCGCCAAGGTCTACAAGGAAGCCAACAAACGCAGCTTCCGCCAGGCCGCCGAGTACCAGGAAGGGCGCAAGGTGCGTAACAGCCGCCAGGCCCGGGCCATGGCCAAGGGCTCGCGGTACGGGCGCAAGGAAGCCGAGGATGCCTGGCAGAACGCCGAGGTGGCCGCGCTGTTCCGCCTGGCCAATGCCGGCGTACGGGTGCCCAGACCCTACGACTTTCTCGACGGCGTGCTGCTCATGGAACTGGTGGCCGACGAGTACGGCGATGCCGCGCCACGGCTCAACGACGTGCACCTGGAACCCGAACAGGCACGCGAGTATCACGCCTTCGTGATCCGCCAGATCGTGCTGATGCTCTGCGCCGGGCTGGTACACGGCGACCTGTCGGAGTTCAACGTGCTGCTGGGCCCGGAAGGCCCGGTGATCATCGACCTGCCCCAGGCGGTGGATGCGGCGGGCAACAACCATGCCTTCAGCATGCTCGAGCGCGATGTCGGCAACATGGCCGCCTATTTCGGGCGTTTTGCCCCGGAGCTCAAGCAGACCCGCTATGCCCGGGAAATGTGGGCCCTGTACCAGGCCGGCGAATTGACCCCGCAAAGCGAACTCAGCGGGCGCTTCCAGGAAGACCTGCGCCACGCCGATGTCGCCGGGGTGATGCGCGAAATCGACGCGGCTCGTTTCGACGAGGCCAGGCGCCGTGCGGCCCGCCACGAGGCCGAGCACGGGCCGAAGAAAGACGACGAGCCCGCGCCGCCGTGGATGCAGTAAGCGGTCAGTGACAGCAACTGCCGCCGGCTGCCAGGTCCTTGAGGATCGGGCAGTCCGGACGGTCGTCGCCCTGGCAATGGGCAACCAGCTCGCTGAGGGTGTCACGCAGGCTCACCAGTTCCTCGATGCGCCGGTTCAGGTCATCGATGTGCTGCTTGGCCAGGGCCTTCACATCGGCGCTGGCGCGCTGGCGGTCCTGCCACAGGGTTAGCAGGCGGGCGACTTCCTCCAGTGAGAACCCCAGGTCACGGGAGCGCTTGATAAAGGCCAGGCTGTGCAGGTCCTCCTGCTGGTACAGGCGATAGCCGCTGTCGCTGCGCAGGGCCGGCTTGAGCAGGCCGATGGACTCGTAATAGCGGATCATCTTGGCGCTCAGCCCGGAGCGGCGAGCAGCTTGACCGATGTTCATTGGGCGTCGTCCTGTGGCGGGGTTTCGGGTTTCCAGGTCTTGAGCCAGAGCGCATTACTGACCACGCTGACACTCGACAGGGCCATCGCCGCGCCCGCCAGCACCGGGTTGAGCATGCCGAAGGCGGCCAGGGGAATGCCGATCAGGTTGTAGATAAAGGCCCAGAACAGGTTCTGGCGAATTTTCGCATAGGTCTTGCGGCTGATCTCCAGGGCGGCCGGCACCAGGCGCGGGTCACCGCGCATCAGGGTGATGCCGGCGGCCTGCATGGCCACGTCGGTGCCACCGCCCATGGCGATGCCGATGTCGGCTGCGGCCAGGGCCGGGGCATCGTTGATGCCGTCGCCGACCATGGCCACCACGCCCGACTGCTTGAGGGCACTGACGGTCGCGGCCTTGTCGGCGGGCAGCACTTCGGCGTACACATCTTCGATGTTCAGGGCCGTGGCCACGACCTGGGCGCTGCCTCGGTTGTCACCGGTCAGCAGGTGGCTGCTGATGCCTTGCCCGGTCAGCTGCCGCACAGCCTGGCCGGCGCCGGGCTTGAGACTGTCGCCAAAGGCGAACAGGCCCAGCACGCGCAACTGCGGGCTGCGCTCGATCAACCAGGACAGGGTCCGACCTTCGGCTTCCCAGTCCTTGGCGCTGATGGCCAGGTCGCCCGGTTGCAGGCCGCTCTCTTCGAGCAGGCGACGGTTGCCCAGGGCCAGGTCACGGCCCTCCAGCGTACCGGCGATACCGCGCCCGGTCAGCGACTGGCTATTGCTGATGTCGGCAACCGCCAGGCCTTGTTCGGCACAGGCATCGAGCACCGCCTTGGCCAGTGGGTGTTCGCTGCCGCGCTGCAGGGCGCCGGCCAGTTGCAGCAGCTCGGCCGGGCTGCCGACGGCCGCCTGGCTGTGGACAATGCGCGGGCTGCCTGAGGTGAGGGTGCCCGTCTTGTCGAACACCACGCGGTTGACGGCGTAGGCACGCTCCAGCGCTTCGGCGTCCTTGATCAGGATGCCGTGACGGGCGGCGACCCCGGTACCGGCCATGATCGCCGTTGGCGTTGCCAGGCCCAGGGCACAAGGACAAGCGATCACCAGCACGGCGACCGCGTTGATCAACGCGGTTTCCATCGGCGCACCGGCCAGCCACCAGCCGACCAGGGTAATCAGGGCCAGGACCAGTACGGCAGGGACGAACACCTGGCTGACCCGATCCACCAGTTTCTGGATCGGTGCCTTGGCGGCCTGGGCGTCTTCCACCAGGCGGATGATGCGTGCCAGAACGGTTTCGGTGCCCAGGGCCAAGGTGCGTACCAGCAGGCGGCCTTCGCCGTTGATGGCGCCACCGGTGACCTTGTCGCCCACCTGCTTGGGCACCGGCAGGCTTTCACCGCTGATCAGGGCTTCGTCGGCATGGCTCTGGCCTTCGACCACTTCGCCATCCACCGGGAAGCGTTCGCCGGGCTTGACCACGACCAGGTCGCGCAGGCGCAGTTCGCTGATCGCCACATCACGCTCCTGGCCATCGACCAGCAGCAGGGCGCGTTCCGGACGCAGGGCTTCCAAGGCCCGGATGGCGCTGGCGGTCTGGCGCTTGGCGCGGCTTTCCAGGTACTTGCCGAGCAGGACCAGGGCAATCACCACGGCCGAAGCCTCGAAGTACAGGTGTGGCATGGTGCCAGCCTCGGCCTGCGCCCATTCATAGAGGCTCAGGCCGTAGCCGGCGCTGGTGCCGATGGCGACCAGCAGGTCCATGTTGCCGGCGCCGGCACGCACGGCCTTCCAGGCGGCGACGTAGAAGCGCGCACCCAGGATGAACTGCACTGGCGTGGCCAGCACGAACTGCGCCCAGGCGGGCAGCATCCAGTGCACGCCAAAGGGTTGCAGGACCATCGGCAGCACCAGGGGCAGGGCCAGCAGCACGGCCAGCGCCACCGACCAGCGCTCCTTGCGCAGGCGGCCTTCGGCGTCGGCCTGGGTGGCCTTGCCGGTCTGCGGCAGGCTGGCCGAATAGCCGGCCCGGGTAACGGCGTCGATCAGCACGCTGCTGTCGAGCTGGCCGAGCAGTTGCAGATGGGCGCGTTCATTGGCCAGGTTGACGCTGACCTGTTGCACACCTGGCACTTTGGCCAGGGCGCGTTCGACCCGACCTGCGCAGGAGGCGCAGGTCATGCCGCCGATCTGCAGCTCGAGGGTCTGGCTTGGCACATGGTAGCCGGCCTGCTCGACGGCCTCGACCAGGGCCGGGAGGCTATCGGCAGGGGCCTGGATGCGGGCCTGTTCGGTGGCCAGGTTGACGCTGACCTGTTCGGCGCCGCTGACCTTGCGCAGGGCGCGTTCGACCCGCCCAGCACAGCTGGCGCAGGTCATGCCGGCAATCGGCAGATCGAAAGTGGTAGATGCAGACATGGGCACTCCTCCTTGGACAGGCCACCAGCATCAACCTTGCCATGCAGGGAAGGTCAATAGCCCAATCCCGACCTGATCAGCTTGAGGCCATTCTGATCGACCGCGATCCGGTATTTATTGATCTGACCGGCCTGCAGGCGCAATCGGGTGCTGCGTTGGTTCTCGATGCCTGGCTGGCAGCCCGGCACTTGCCCGGGCAGGTAGCGCAGGCGCACATCCAGCTCACCCGGGGGCAGGTTGAACGAGGTCGACTGCTCCTGGAACACCCGACCGGCCAACTGGTCGTTGAGGTACACGCCAATCTCGCAGGAGGTCGCCACTTCCAGGCGCTCGCGGGAAATGATCAGAATGCTGTAGTCGCTTGGCCCCGCGGCGCTGGCCTGGGTGAACAGGCCGAAAATGCCCAGCAGGCCGAAAAGGCCCGAAGCTGCCCTGCGCATGAAATGAAACTCCTGCATCGTCAATCGTCAGGTTCGCAGCTTGGCCGACCCGGACGATGATTTCCAGCCCGGCAGCGTCGCGAAGATCTTGACCTTGCCCCGATGGCAAGCTTGAGACTGTGCTCAAACCCAACAGGAGGCAGTCACCATGCAAGTGTTCAATGTACAAGGAATGACCTGCGGCCATTGCGTCAAGGCCGTGACCCGTGCCCTGCAGGCCGAAGATGCAGAGGCGGTGGTCGAAGTCGATCTGGCACACAAGCAGGTCAAGGTACAGAGTTGGCTCAAGGCGCCGGAGATTCTCCAGCTGATCCATGACGCCGGCTATCAGGCCGCAGCAGTCTGAGGACTGTCGGCCCGCATTGTGGATAAAAGATTTACAGTGCGGGCCCAACTCTTCGCAGCGCAACCGAAGCGGGACGGTTAGACTAGCAGACTTGCTTAGCCTGCTATGGATTTCCGATGAACCTGCGAACCATCCTGATTCTCGGCGCCTTGAGTGCGTTCGGGCCCCTGGCGATCGATTTCTACCTGCCAGGTTTCCCGGCCATGGCACTGGCCTTCGGTACCGACGAGAAACACATCCAGACCACCCTGGCCGCCTATTTCCTCGGCCTGTCTCTGGGCCAGCTGGCCTATGGGCCGGTGGCCGACCGTTTCGGCCGGCGGATTCCGCTGTTGGTCGGCGTCAGTCTGTTTACCTTGGCCTCGGTAGCCTGCGCCTTTGCCCCGAACCTCGATGCGCTGATCCTGGCGCGCTTCGTCCAGGCCCTGGGCGGTTGTGCCGGCATGGTGCTGTCGCGGGCGATCGTCAGTGACAAGTGCGATGCGGTGGCCTCGGCCAAGGTGTTCTCGCAACTGATGCTGGTGATGGGCCTTGCGCCGATCCTCGCGCCGATGCTGGGCGGGGTGCTGGTCAACCTGTATGGCTGGCAGTCGATCTTCATTGCCCTGACCCTGTTCAGCGCCTTGTGCACGGTGGCCGTTGCCGCGGGCCTGCCGGAAAGCCTGCCGGCCACGGTGCCGCGCCAGCCATTGTCGGGTGCCCTGCGCCAGTACGGGCGACTGCTCAAGGACCGGGTGTTCCTCGGCCACGCCTTGACCGGCGGTATCGCCATCGCCGGCATGTTCTCCTATATCGCCGGCTCACCCTTCGTGTTCATCAAGCTCTATGGCGTACCGCCGGAGCACTATGGCTGGCTGTTCGGCAGCAATGCCGCCGGTTTCATCCTGGTGGCGCAGGTCAACGCGCGGCTGCTGGCCAAGCGCGGGCCGGCGTTCCTGCTGGTGCGTACGGTGTGGGTCTACCTGGCGGCGGGCCTGAGCTTGCTGGCGATCAGTGCCCTGCATCCGGCCATGCTCTGGCCGCTGCTGATTCCGTTGTTCGTCTGTATTGCCAGCCTGGGCTGCATCATTCCCAATGCCTCGGCTTGTGCCATGAACGGGCAGGGGGCTCGGGCAGGCAGTGCGTCGGCGTTGCTCGGTTGTCTGCAGTTCAGTGTCGCCGCCGGTGCCGCAGCATTGGTGGGCGTGCTGCACGATGGCAGCGCGGTGCCCATGGCCCTGGTGATCAGCCTGTGTGGACTGGGGGCGGCAGGCATGGCGATGGCCACCCGTCGCTTGCAGCTCAGCCGATCCGTTTGAGCGAGTGCGGGGCCTGCAGGCGGGTCTGCAAGGTGTTGACGAAGGCGCGGGCTTCGGCCTCGCTGCGAAAACTCACCACATGCTGGTCCAGCCGGACTTGCCATGGGCAGCCTGGTTTTTGGGCGGATGCGCTGACTTGAATGATCATCGTTGCGTACCTGCGGTTGGCGTTGGCTGAAGAATTGTAGCGCTGCCGGCCTGCAGGGGAATGACCTGCGTCAGCTGTCGGACTGACGGTCACGCCCACCCCGCAGCCGGGGTGGGCGACTTGTTTCAGAACCCTTCGAGGACGATCTTGCCCTTGGCCGTGCCGCTTTCGAGCAAGGCATGGGCGCGGCGCAGGTTGGCCGCGTTGATGGTGCCGAAGTGCTCGCCCAGGGTGGTTTTCAGGGTGCCGGCATCGACCAGTTCGGCGACCCGCTCGAGCAGCTTGTGCTGTTCGATCATGTCGGCGGTTTCGAACAGCGAGCGGGTGTACATGAACTCCCAGTGCAGCGACAGGCTCTTGCGCTTGAGCAGGCCGATGTCCAGTTGCTTGGGATCATCGATCAGCGCCAGTTTGCCTTGTGGTGCCAGGGCCTCGACCAGTTGCGGCAGGTGCTGGTCGGTCTGGGTCAGGCTGGCCACGTGGGTAACCTGTTCGATGCCGGCCGCCTTCAGCGCCTGGGCCAGCGGCTGGCGGTGGTCGATGACCTGATCGGCGCCCAGTTGGCGTACCCAGTCCTGGGTCTCTGGACGTGAGGCGGTGCCGATCACGGTCAGCCCGGTCAACTGGCTGGCCAGTTGGGTCAGGATCGAGCCGACCCCGCCAGCGGCGCCGACGATCAGCAGGCGCTGGTCCTGGTCGTCCCGGCCTTCGGCGATTTGCAGGCGCTCGAACAACAGTTCCCAGGCCGTGATCGCCGTCAATGGCAGGGCGGCCGCTTCGGCGAAACCGAGGGTTTTCGGCATGTGGCCGACGATCCGCTCATCCACCACATGCAGTTCGCTGTTGCCGCCGGCGCGGGCGATGGAGCCTGCGTAGTAGACCTTGTCGCCCGGCTGGAACAGGCTGACGTCGCGGCCCACCGCCTTGACCACACCGGCTACGTCCCAGCCCAGCACCTTGGCAATGCCCGCTTCAGGCTGCACATTCTGGCGCACCTTGGTGTCCACCGGGTTGACCGAGATGGCGCGCACCTCTACCAGCAGATCCCGTGGGCCGGGCTCAGGGGCGGGAAGCTCGATGTCCTGCAGGGCAGCGGGGTCGGTAATGGGCAGGGAGTGGTAGTAGGCAATGGCCTTCATGGCAGTGCTCCTCAAAGGGGGATGGATGGCCGACATGATTGGCGCTTTCAATTCTGGTTAAAAGCCGTTAGAACCGCAGATACTTTCAATAATATTTTGATAATGGTGGTTGTCCGGTGCGATTCGATGACCTGACGCTGTTTGTGCGTGCTGCCGAACTGGGCAGCCTCTCGGCTGCGGCGCGCTTGCTTGACCTGTCGCCTGCAGTGGCCAGTGCCGCGCTCAAGCGCCTGGAACAGCAACTGGGCACCCGGCTGCTGGCGCGTTCCACGCGCAACCTGCGCCTGACCGCCGAAGGGGAGGGTTTCCTGCTGCATGCCCGCCAGGCCCTGGGCAGCCTGGAAGAAGGGCGCCGGCAGTTGGCCCGGGGCAAGGATGAGGTCAGCGGTGTGCTGCAGTTGTCCGCGCCCTCGGACTTTGGTCGCAATGTTTTGTTGCCCTGGCTCGATGAGCTGCAACGTGAACATCCAAGGCTCTCGGTGCGTCTGCTGCTGGGCGACCGCAATGCCGACCTGTTTCGCCAGGCGGCCGACATCGCCCTGCGCTATGGCGCCCCGGAGGACTCAAGCCTGGTAGCCTTGCCACTGTGTCCGGACAACCGGCGCGTGCTGTGCGCGGCGCCCGCCTACCTGGCACGCCATGGTGAACCGAAGGATGTGGACCAACTGACGCAGCACAATTGCCTGCTCTACCAGTTGGGCTCGCGCGTTCACGACCACTGGCGGTTTGGCCGTGGTGCACAGGAAACGGGGCTGACCGTCAGCGGCGACCGCTTCTGCGATGATGCCGATGTGGTCCGGCGCTGGGCGCTCGCCGGTGTCGGGATCGCTTACAAATCCTGGCTGGATGTGGCCTCCGATGTACGGGCAGGGCGGCTGAAGGTGTTGCTCGGGCATCTGGAGGGAGAACCTGCGCCACTCAACTTGATGTGCACCCACCGCGCGCAACTGGGTAAACCCGTGCAACTGCTGCGCAACCTGCTCAGGGAACGCTGCCAGGCACTGCTCGAACAGTTGACTGGCTTGAGTCGTTAATCTTCTTTGTTAAGTTGTTTGTCTTAAAGACATTACCTATTTATACGTGGTACTTGATAACTGATGTTGTAGGTTTTATTTCTTGATATTTTTGCTCCCAGTTATTGAAGCGAGTAATCGGCATGTGTAGGCCGGGGCTTGGCCTTAAACGTTTCCAATCATGTTCGACTCAACTTTCTGGTCCGCAGCAGCCAAGGTTTGCAAGAGCAGGCCAGGTTTTACCGGAACTGTACCGCAAAGGTGGGGGCCTGCCTGTGCAAGGCGGCTTATAATGGGCTCAGCAGCCATTTCCAGCGAGAGATACTTCCATGCCCAATGCTGGCGAGTACCGTCTCTCACCTGACATTGGCTGGCATGAGCCCCGGCGGGCTGCTTGTCAACATTCAGCGAGGTTCACCTTCGCAACTTCCAGTCATTCTGGCATCGGAAACTTCGCAGTAAGTGCTGCTGACCTGTTTATTGACTCGATATCAGATGTTATCTCGCAGGGAGTTGAGATATGAAACCTGTAACAAGTATCAGCCAGATAGCCAGCCTGCTTGCCGATCCTAAACGCAGTGCGATGCTCTGGGCCTTGATCGACGGCATGGCGCGTCCCTCCGATGAACTGGCCGACATGGTCGGGCTGAGTCCTTCTTCGGCCTGTGCACACCTGGCCAGGCTGTCGGCCAGTGGTTTGCTCAAGCTCGAACCCCGGGGGCGAAAGCGCTATTTCAGACTGGCCGGGCCTGAAGTAGGGGCTGCAGTGGAAGCCCTGGCCAGTGTGCAGGTCACTGCGCGGGAAACGGGGGCGTCCCAGTCCGATACCGGCATACCCTTGTCCATGCGTCGGGCCCGGTTGTGTGGCGATCACCTGGGCGGAGAGCTTGCGGCCGATCTGTATCAGCGCCTGTTCGTCGCCGGCTGGCCCGATGGTACGGAGCAGCAGATCGAGGTGACCCTCGAAGGTCGCGCCCAGTTTGCCCGTCATGGCATCTTCATCGAGGCGCTGGCCCATTATCAACGCAGAAGCGTCAGCAGTTGTCGATGCTGCAGCGAATGGAGCGATCACCGTCCCCATCTGGGCGGCGCGCTGGGCAGCAGCTTGCTGAAACTGTTCATGCAGTCTGGCTGGATACGTGAAAGTGAAACATCGCGGATGCTGCAGATCAGCGCGGCCGGCCTGCACCAGATCAACCGGATTGCCCAGCCGTTGACCTTGTTGTCTGCAAGCTAGAACGCCAACAGCGACGCCTGGGGACAGGCGTCGTTTGGGGGGATCCTGCGAGCGCCTTACGCCGATCGCAGCCTGCGGCAGCGGTTACGGCTTGATCAGGCGGGCATCCAGGCTGTTTTGCGCCAGGCGGCGCGCCTGGTCCTGGGTCATGCCCAGGTGGGTGTGCAGGGCATGGAAGTTCTCGGTGACATATCCACCGAAGTAAGCCGGGTCATCCGAGTTCACCGTGACCTTCACGCCACGCTCGAGCATCTCCAGGATGTTGTGCTGGCTCATGTGGTCGAACACGCACAGCTTGGTGTTGGACAGCGGGCAGACGGTGAGCGGGATTTGTTCATCGATGATCCGCTGCATCAGCCGCTCGTCTTCGATGGCACGCACACCGTGGTCGATCCGCTGGATCTTGAGCAGGTCCAGGGCTTCCCAGATGTATTCGGGCGGGCCTTCCTCACCGGCGTGGGCGACGGTCAGGAAGCCTTCGCTACGGGCACGGTCGAACACGCGCTGGAACTTGCTCGGCGGGTGGCCCATTTCCGAGCTGTCCAGGCCGACAGCGATAAAGGCATCGCGAAACGGCAGGGCCTGGTCGAGGGTCTTGTGTGCTTCTTCTTCGCTAAGGTGGCGCAGGAAGCTGAGGATCAGGCCGCTGCTGATGCCCAGTTGTTCACGACCATCCTTGAGGGCGCGGCTGATGCCGTCGAGCACCACTTTGAAAGGAATACCGCGATCGGTATGGGTCTGCGGGTCGAAGAACGGTTCGGTGTGAATCACATTCTGCGCCTTGCAACGCTGCAGGTAGGCCCAGGTCAGGTCGTAGAAATCCTGCTCGGTGCGCAGCACGTCGGCGCCCTGGTAATAGAGGTCGAGAAACTCTTGCAGGTTGTTGAACGCATACGCCGCGCGCAGGGTTTCGACATCGCTCCAGGGCAGGGCGATCTTGTTGCGTTCGGCTAGGGCGAACAGTAGTTCGGGCTCCAGCGATCCTTCCAGGTGCAGGTGCAGTTCTGCCTTGGGCAGCGCGTTAAGCCAGTCGTACATAAGTGGAATATCTCATCAGGTGCGGTTGGCTCCATTCTACAGGGCTTGCGGCCAGGTGGCGGAGAAAGTGGACCGGCTGGTCCATGCCCTTTCCCGCCACCGTGGCTACCCTCAGCCGGCAATCAACTGCGCGGCCGCCTGGCGGTGGTCGGCGATCAGACCCTGGACGTCCAGGCCCTCGATCTGGCCATCGATCACCCGCCACACACCTGCGATCATGACCCGGTCGGCACGGTCGGCGCCGCACAACAGCAGTGCCGACAACGGGTCGTGGCTGCCGGAGAAGCGCAGTTCGTCGAGCTTGAACAGCGCCAGGTCAGCCTGCTTGCCCACCGCCAGCTCACCGATATCGCTGCGACCGAGCAACTGCGCCGAACCACGAGTGGCCCAGCCCAGGGCACGCTCCGGAGTGATGGCTTCGGCACCGTAGCGCAGGCGCTGCAGGTACAGAGCCTGGCGGGCTTCGAGGATCATGTTGGAGGCGTCGTTGGAGGCCGAGCCGTCCACACCCAGGCCAACCGGGGCGCCGGCGTCGGTCAGATCGACGGTCGGGCAGATGCCCGAAGCCAGGCGCATGTTCGAGCTCGGGCAATGGCAGATACCGGTGCCGGCCGCGCCAAGGCGGGCAATTTCATCCGGGTTGAAGTGAATGCCGTGGGCCAGCCAGGTACGCGGGCCGAGCCAGCCGACGCTGTCCAGGTAATCCACGGTACGCAGGCCGAAGCGTTGCAGGCAGAAGTCTTCTTCATCGAGGGTTTCAGCCAGGTGGGTGTGCAGGCGCACGTCCAGCTCTTCGGCAAGGCTGGCACTGGCGCGCATGATTTCCGGCGTCACCGAGAAGGGCGAGCAGGGCGCCAGGGCGATCTGGATCTGTGCGCCTTCGCCGCGTTCGTGGTAGCTGTGGATAAGTCGCTGGCTGTCGGCCAGGATCACTTCGCCTTGCTGTACGGTCTGTTGCGGTGGCAGGCCTCCGTCGGCCTCGCCCAGGCTCATGGAGCCGCGGGTGAGCATGGCGCGCATGCCCAGGGTGCGCACGGCTTCGACTTGCACATCGATGGCGTTTTCCAGGCCATCGGGGAACAGGTAGTGATGGTCGGCGGCGGTGGTGCAGCCCGACAGCAAGAGTTCGGCCAGGGCCACGCGGCTGGCCAGTTCCAGCTTGGCCGGGGTCAGGCGGGCCCAGACCGGATAGAGGGTCTTGAGCCAGGGGAACAGCGGCTGGTTGACCACCGGCGCCCAGGCACGGGTCAGGGTCTGGTAGAAGTGGTGGTGGGTGTTGATAAGTCCGGGCAGCACCACGTGTTCGCGGGCGTCGAAGACTTGTCCACAGGGTGTGGACGGAGACTCGCCAAGGGCGAGGACTTCAGCGATGCGGCCGTCTTCAAGGACCAGGCCGCCACGGGCGTCGAGGCTGTTGGCGGTGAAGATGGCAAGCGGGTTTTTCAACCAGATACGGGTCGCAGGCATGGTGCCGGCTCCTCTGAAAGTGGGTTCAGGTTAGCCAGCTCAGTGTTGCCCTGTCTGCTGATCCAGGTTCGCCGCGGTGGGCGCGACGTGAAGTCTACACCCACCGCGAGGGAATTCACCAGATCAGCGCTTCGCCCCTGTAGTTGATGAACTTCAGGCCGCCTTTGCCCGCCTGGGCCTTGACCTGTTCGACCATGCCGCGGGTACTGGTGGCGACATCGATGTCGGCACCTTCGCCGCCCATGTCGGTCTTGACCCAGCCCGGGTGCATGGCCAGTACGCTGAGCGAGGTCTCGCCCAACTGCACCACGAAGCTGTTGATCATCGAGTTCAGTGCGGCCTTGCTGGCTTTGTACAAGGCTAGCTCCGGCGCATCGGGAATGCTCACGCTACCCAGCACCGAGCTCATGAAGGCGATCACACCGCCGGTCCGGTTCAGCTGTGGAGCAAACCGCTGGGCCACGCGGATCGGCGCCACGCTGTTGGTCATGAACAGCTCGCCGACGTCGGCCAGCCGGGCGTTCTCCGGGTCCTGGTCATCCGGCCCCTTGACCCCGGCGTTGACGAACAGCAGGTCGAAGGTCTTGCCCTTGAGGTCATGTTGTAGGGAGTCGAGTTGCTCGGCGCTGTTCATTTCCAGCGTCTTGACCTCGACCCCGGCGATTGCCGCCAGTGCTGGCGCGCGGGCGGGGTCGCGCACCGTGGCGACGACATCCCAGCCATCTTCCTTCAAGCGCTGCACCAGCCCGAGGCCGAGGCCGCGCGAGGCGCCGATGATCAGTGCGGTTTTGTTCGGGGCCATGGGGACTCCTTTCATGGGGATATTGGTCAAAGATTAACCAGTCTAGCCAAGCTGTGGCCAAACGGGCCATTGGCGCAGGGACGCACGGCTTATCCACAGTTTGCTCCACAGTATCTGTGAGCAAGCGCCGTCGATGGATATAAGGACCTTCAGCGTACCTCCCAGGGGCCATAACTGGGGATAACTGACTGATTTTTGGGCAGTTGACGCGCTGTCATCAAATCTTGATCAAATTATGATCGTTTGCGTGCAGGCCACGCCATTCAAGGCTTTCAGGCGAATGCCCCAAGCTTATCCACAGCCGGGCCCACAGTGAATGTGGGCAAATGCTCAGGCCCGTTGCAGCAGGATTCGGCCGCGGCTCAGGTCCGCCAGTTGACGTTGCAGTGGTTCGATCTGTTCCTCGCCCACGGCCAGCAGCAGGTCGACGCCGTTGGCGGTGAAGCCTTCCTCCAGTACCAGGCCGTCCGCTTCGGCCACCCGCAACTTGAGCAGGGCCAGTTCGCTGAAGGTGCAGCTGCAACGGATTTCGCTGCGGCTGACCAGCAAGCGTTTTTCCGCCTGTTGCAGGCATTTGTTGGCGCCGCCGCCATAGGCACGGGCCAGGCCGCCAGTGCCCAGTTGAATGCCGCCGTACCAGCGGATCACCAGCACCACCACCTGATCGCAATCCTGGGCCTCGATGGCCGCCAGGATCGGGCGCCCGGCAGTGCCGCCGGGTTCGCCGTCGTCGCTGCTGCGGTACTGCGCGCCCAGTTTCCAGGCCCAGCAGTTGTGGGTGGCGGCCAGGTCGCTGTGCTGCTCGATGAAGCTCATGGCTTCAGCGGCGCTGCTGATCGGCGCGGCTAGGGTGATGAAGCGGCTCTTGCGAATCTCTTCGCGAAATTCGCAGGTGTCGAGCAGGGTAAAAGGCATAAACGCAGGTTCAGTCGGGAAGTTTCAGGCCGCAGCCTTTGAGAATGATGTGGGTAAGATTGTTGCTGGCGTCTTCCATGTCCTGCTTGGTCAGGCGACTACGGCCGGTGACCTGGCAGATCTGGGTGGCGAAGTCGGCGTAGTGCTGGGTGCTGCCCCAGAGCAGGAAGATCAGGTGCACAGGGTCGACGCGGTCCATCTTGCCGGCGTCGATCCAGGCCTGGAACACCGCGGCGCGGCCCTTGAACCAGTCGCGGTAGTCCTGGCTGAAATAGTCGCTCAGGCACTGCCCGCCGCTGATGATCTCCATGGCGAAGATCCGCGAGGCCTGCGGGTTACGCCGGGAGAACTCCATCTTTGTACGGATGTAGGTGCTCAGCGCCTGGGCCGGATCGTCCTCGACGTTCAGGGCGTTGAAGGTGCTGTCCCACAACTCGATGATATTGCTCAGCACCGCCACATACAGGCCGAGCTTGTTGGTGAAGTAGTAGTGCAGGTTGGCCTTGGGCAACCCCGCCTTCAGGGCAATGGTGTTCATGCTGGTGCCCTTGAAGCCGTGACGGGCGAACTCGTCCTCGGCCGCCTGGATGATGGCTTGCTCGTTCTTCTGGCGAATGCGGCCGGCGGGCTTGCCCGGGGCGTTGATACGATGCGCAGGGACTTCGAAGGACATGGGCGGTTCCAGACAAGGCAATGGTTATCTTTTCTGAGGGGCTAACCTACCAGCATTAGCGCTCAGCGAGTAGCTGCCAGGCTCTCCAGAAAACTTTCCAGGACCAGGTGCGGGCGCCGGCCTTTGCGCGTTACCCAGCACAGGCTCAGGTCATAGAAGCGTTGCGCAGGCTTGAGTGCGCGCAAGCGGCCTTGTTGTACCCAGAAGGTGGCGTAGTGATCGGGCAGGTAGCCGATGTAGCGGCCGGTGAGGATCAGAAAGGCCATGCCTTCGCGGTCCGAGGCGCTGGCGGTGCAGTTGAGGGCCTGGTAGTGCGCCTGGATCTCGGCCGGCAGACGGAAGGTCGGGGCAATCGCATCCTGGGCATTGAGGCGTTCATCGTCCAACTGGCGGTCGTCGGCATAGAACAGCGGATGGCCGACTGCGCAGTAGAGCAGAGAGCGTTCACTGTACAGCGGCTGGTACTCAAGGCCCGACAGTGGGCTGGTCTGCGGCACCACGCCAACGTGCAGGCTGCCGTCGAGCACGCCCTGCTCGACCTGGCTGGGGGCGATCATGCGGATCTGGATGCGTACGTCCGGGCCGCGGTCCTTGAGCTGGGCCAGGGCGTGGGTGATGCGCATGTGCGGCAGGGTCACCAGGTTGTCGGTCAGGCCAATGTTCAGCTCGCCGCGCAAGTGCTGGTGCAGGCCGTTGACCTCAGTGCGAAAACTCTCCAGGGCACTGAGTAATTGCAGCGCGGAGTGATACACCTCGCGGCCTTCCTCGGTCAGGGAAAACCCCGCACGCCCGCGCTGGCACAGGCGCAAGCCCAGGCGTTGCTCCAGGTCGCTCATCTGCTGGCTGATCGCCGAGCGACCGATGCCCAGAACGTTTTCCGCTGCCGAAAAGCCGCCGCATTCCACTACGCTGCGGTAAATCTTGAGCAAGCGGATGTCAAAATCGCTGACCTGGGCAAGGGGATCGGGGCGACGGCTCATAGTTTAGTGATCCGCTATCTGAAGATTAGAAGAGTTGGCTTTTTCAGACTTTATCCTCGTGACAATTTAGCTGCAACAACACTTGTCGCTGCTCAATTGCCTTGCGAGGACTTGCCCGATGAATCTGCCTGAAAACGCTCCTGTCGGTCTGGCCAGCCAGCTCAAGCTGGACGCCCACTGGATGCCCTATACCGCCAACCGCAATTTTCAGCGCGATCCACGGCTGATCGTCGCCGCCGAAGGCAGCTACCTGACCGACGACAAAGGTCGCAAGATCTACGACGCCCTGTCCGGCCTTTGGACCTGCGGTGCCGGTCATACCCGCAAGGAAATCCAGGAAGCGGCCGCCCGCCAGTTGGGTGTGCTCGATTACTCGCCAGCGTTCCAGTTCGGTCACCCGCTGTCGTTCCAGCTGGCGGAGAAAATCACCGAGCTGACCCCGGGCAACCTCAATCACGTTTTCTACACCAACTCCGGTTCCGAGTGCTGCGATACCGCGGTGAAAATGGTCCGTGCCTACTGGCGCCTGAAGGGCCAGGCCACCAAGACCAAGCTGATCGGTCGTGCCCGTGGCTACCATGGGGTCAACATTGCCGGCACCAGCCTGGGCGGCGTGAACGGCAACCGCAAACTGTTCGGCCAACTGCTGGACGTCGACCACATTCCGCATACCGTGCTGCCGGGCAACGCCTTCACCAAAGGCATGCCGGAGGAGGGCGGTATTGCCCTGGCCGATGAAATGCTCAAGCTGATCGAGCTGCACGATGCCTCGAACATCGCGGCACTGATCGTCGAGCCGCTGGCAGGTTCGGCCGGTGTGCTGCCACCACCGAAGGGCTACCTCAAGCGTCTGCGTGAAATCTGCGACCAGCACAACATCCTGCTGATCTTCGATGAAGTGATCACCGGTTTTGGCCGCATGGGCGCCATGACCGGCGCCGAAGCCTTCGGTGTCACCCCGGACCTGATGTGCATCGCCAAGCAAGTCACCAACGGCGCCATCCCGATGGGCGCGGTGATCGCCAGCAGCGAGATCTACCAGACCTTCATGAACCAGCCGACCCCGGAATATGCGGTGGAATTCCCCCACGGCTACACCTACTCGGCGCACCCGGTTGCCTGTGCCGCCGGTATCGCCGCGCTGGACCTGCTGCAGAAGGAAAACCTGGTGCAGGCCGCCGCCGAACTGGCACCGCACTTCGAGAAAGTGCTGCATGGTGTGAAAGGCGCGAAGAACATCATCGACATCCGTAACTACGGCCTGGCCGGTGCCATCCAGATCGCCGCCCGTGATGGCGACGCCATCGTGCGTCCGTACGAGATCGCCATGAAGCTGTGGCAAGCCGGCTTCTATGTGCGCTTCGGTGGCGACACCCTGCAGTTCGGCCCGACCTTCAACAGCCAGCCACAGGAACTGGATCGCTTGTTCGACGCGGTCGGCGAGGCCATCAACCAGGTCGCCTGATTTCTTCACCTATATAAGAAGCGCACGCCAGTGGCCTGGCGTTCGCGCACACATTTTCGATGGAGTTCTGCATGAGCACTGTTCAACACCTGATCAATGGCGAGCTGGTCGCTGCCGACGAGCGCACCGCCGATGTCTTCAACCCGTCCACTGGCCAGGCCATCCACAAGGTCGCCCTGGCCAGCAAGCAAACCGTGCAACAGGCCATCGACGCCGCCAAGGCTGCTTTCCCGGCCTGGCGCAACACGCCACCGGCCAAGCGCGCCCAAGTGATGTTCCGCTTCAAGCAACTGCTGGAGCAAAACGAAGCGCGTATCTCCCAGCTGATCAGCCAGGAGCACGGCAAGACCCTGGAAGACGCCGCCGGTGAACTCAAGCGCGGTATCGAGAACGTCGAGTACGCCTGCGCCGCCCCGGAAGTGCTCAAAGGTGAATACACCCGCAACGTCGGTCCGAACATCGATGCCTGGTCCGACTTCCAACCCCTGGGCGTGGTTGCCGGTATCACCCCGTTCAACTTCCCGGCCATGGTGCCGCTGTGGATGTACCCACTGGCCATTGCCTGCGGTAACTGCTTCATCCTCAAACCGTCCGAGCGTGATCCAAGCTCGACCCTGCTGATCGCTGAACTGCTGCACGAAGCCGGCCTGCCCAAGGGCGTGCTGAACGTGGTGCATGGCGACAAGGAAGCGGTCGACGCGCTGATCGAGGCGCCTGAGGTCAAGGCCCTGAGCTTCGTCGGTTCGACCCCGATCGCCGAGTACATCTATGCCGAAGGCACCAAGCGTGGCAAGCGCGTCCAGGCCTTGGGCGGTGCGAAGAACCACGCGGTGCTGATGCCGGATGCCGACCTGGACAACGCCGTGAGCGCATTGATGGGGGCGGCTTACGGCTCCTGTGGTGAGCGTTGCATGGCCATCTCCGTGGCGGTGTGCGTTGGCGACCAGGTGGCGGACGCACTGATTGCCAAACTCGTACCACAGATCAAAGCGCTGAAGATCGGTGCCGGTACTTCCTGTGGCCTGGACATGGGGCCGCTGGTCACCGCTGCAGCCCGTGACAAAGTGGTTGGCTACATCGATGACGGCGTTGCCGCTGGCGCGCAGCTGGTGGTCGATGGTCGTGGCTACCGTGTCGCCGGCAACGAAGATGGCTACTTCGTCGGTGGCACCCTGTTCGACCGCGTCACCCCTGAAATGCGCATCTACAAGGAAGAGATCTTCGGGCCGGTCCTGTGCGTCGTGCGGGTCAACAGCCTGGAACAGGCAATGCAGCTGATCAACGAGCACGAGTACGGCAACGGTACCTGCATCTTCACCCGTGACGGTGAAGCGGCGCGCCTGTTCTGTGACGAGATCGAAGTGGGCATGGTCGGCGTCAACGTACCGCTGCCGGTACCGGTGGCTTACCACAGCTTTGGTGGCTGGAAGCGTTCGCTGTTCGGTGACCTGCATGCCTATGGTCCGGACGGTGTGCGTTTCTACACCCGTCGCAAGGCGATTACCCAGCGCTGGCCGCAACGTGCCAGCCATGAGGCTTCGCAGTTCGCCTTCCCTAGCCTTTAAGGCGGGGAGGAACAAAAGGGGAGGCCGTCAGGCCTCCCCTTTGCTTTTGGGGCTTTTGACCTTTGTGACAGGTTTGTTGCAGTTAGTGCTTGACGCCCCGTTTTATCTCTCTATAATTCGCCCCACTTCCGGCGTAGTCGAAACGGAAAACTCCTTGAGAATCAACGAGTTGAATGTTTCAGGTGGTGCCGGAAGGGCTTCGATCGAAAGATCGGCAGCGGTGAAAAGGTGGTTGACAGCGGTTTGAAACGCTGTAGAATTCGCCTCCCGCTGACGAGAGATCGCAGCGAGTCAAGTGGTTGAAGTTAAACGAAAAACTTCAAAATAAACGCTTGACACACTCTGAGGAAAGCGTAGAATGCGCGCCTCGGCTGAAGCGAAAAGCTTCAACCAACGCTCTTTAACAATCGAATCAAGCAATTCGTGTGGGTGCTTGTGAAATCAGACTGATAGTCACAAAGATTATCAGCATCACAAGTGACTACATGAGCAATCATATAGTTCATTTTGAGATTGCTGAGCCAAGTTTAGGGTTTCTTAAAAACCCAAGCAGTATTGAACTGAAGAGT
>NZ_JBIVXC010000002.1:0-116796 GCF_044769005.1 Pseudomonas sp. NPDC090755
GTACGAATAGGCTGGTCATCTTTGTCGAACCAGTCCATCGAATCGCGAGTCCAGATTCCGGTCACCTCGCAGATCCAGCGTCCGTGAGGCGAGGCCGCCACCATATCCTGATGGAAGAAGCACGCAGCGCAGTGCTCGCAGACATACCAGGCCTTGACTGCCTGCCCGAGCGCGTCCTTCTCCCATTTCAACCCGTACTCACAGTCCTTGCCGCCGAACTTGAGGGTTTGCTCACCGTTACAGTGCGGGCATGCGATGTGGAAGCGGAGTCTAACGGGAGACTCCTCAGCGGCCTTGTTAACCTGGCAGCTACCCGCCTTTTTCGGAGTAGAGCCACGGACCGACTTAGGATAGGTGGCACCGTCCAGGCGCTTGTCGCCCAGGGTTACAGCATCACCTTCGCCTTCGATGTCTGGATCGAAATTGGAAAGCTCGTCGTAGATCGTCTCGTCTGCCGACAGTTCTCGATAGTTACCAGATGCGGTACCACCACGAATCCAAAGGCTTTTCCTGTTCGAAAACACCTTCGCTTCAATGGTGTTGTCGCGATGCTTCTTACCAAACCAGGGAGCGAGCTCCTTGATAACCGGCACGTCGCGGACAAGGCCATCCACATGGCGCTTGCTAATGCCCTTGGCATCAGTATCCGTCGGACTCCACATGACTATGTTGCGGCGCTTGTGCTGTAGCTTGTAGCCAATATTGGCCATCAGCAGTTTGGTATACCCAATCCGAGCCGACTTGACGAAGTTGACGACGGCGATCAGGTCATTGCCCATCGCATTGAGGATGGCGACCTGGAACGGGTCAGTCGTCCACTTGCCCTCGTGATACGAGGATTCGGACGACATGTAAAAGTGTTCGTCTGCCCATTGAACTGCCGTCATCGGCGGCTCTTTGAACAGGCCCTGCAACCCTAACCGTACGGCTTTTCCGAGGTTATCAATCCAAGGTTGCAAGATACTCATCAAGGAATCCCGGTAGTTCGTCGCCTAACTGCGAGGCGATGTTGCGAGCCAGGGCTATCTCCCGCTCCGTGGTTTCCAGTATCCGAGCATCGATATCTGGATGTCGCCGGCTGATGGTCTTGCCGACGGTTTCGAGTTTCGATCCGATCTTGGAGGCAATTTTCTCCAGAGCGAACGTAACGAACGGGGCCGGTATCAGCACCTTGTCATTGATCTGGTTCTTCTGTTCCACGGCATAGGCTTGGGCAGTGGTCAGGCGTAACTTCTCTTGCAGGAGCTTGTACTCAATCAGCGCATCGACAACCTCACCGTCACCGCTGCCAGGTTGTTGTTTCTTGGCGGCGTTATCGAGCCGGTTTTGCACCACATCCTGCACGCGATAGAAGGCTTCTCGACCGATCCTTGTAACTGGATCAACGCCCCATTTATCAAAGGCTTGCGGGGAAATGCCGAGCGATTTCGCCATCTCGGATTTGTTCAACCATCCCGGCTGCCTGGTTGTTTCGTTTTTGGCCATGACTAAACAACAACCAACCTCCGAAAAAAGGTCATACATAGATGTCGAGCGGGGCCCGAATTACCCGCAATGCCCGGGGCCCCTAGGAAGGACCCAAAGGGGGCCCCCCCTCTGCCATCACTTGGCCGTCGCCAATGCCTCGTCCATCGCGCTGGCGAACTCTTTCGCTCGATTCGCCTGCACGATGTTGTCGGCGATCTTGTAGAACGGGACGATCACCCGATAGCCAGGCTCGCTCTCGCTGAAGATGAAGACCGGTCGAACGGCATCACCGAACGCTGTCTTCCTCTTCTCCCAGATGCCCTGGGTACCATCGACCTCGCCGGCGAAGTACTTATCGGCGTTGCCTTTGCGCTTGCTACGCTTGCTGCCGGTGGCGTTGGCCTGCACACCGCTGACTGTCTCAGCAGCTCCAAGCCCCGAAAGAATTTTCATGATCACGCCACGCGGGACGTTGCCGAACTGATTGACTGCATCCGGTGCGGGGATTGCGTACTGCCCTTCCCCCATGATGCCGCGTGCGATGAGCGCTTTTTCGAAGCGCTTGTGTGGCCGGCGGCCGCCTTTCACCACCTGTTGAAGGTAGGTGTCAGCTGGAACGCCTGAAGTCCACGCATCCTTGAAGAATGTGCGAGCTTCAGGGTTACCCTTCTGTGCAGCCTTGGTGTAGAGGCTGTTCATCGTTGTGGAGGTTGGCCGGTCAAGGCGCTCCCTCAATACCGACAACTCACCCTTCTTCACCAACACTGCCAACCGAGTGGCCATGAGCGCGAGAGCAAATGGAAGTTGCTTCTGACCCAAAGTCCTCAGGGCCTTGGATAGTTCCTCAACGTCAGTGCGAGCATCAAGCTTGAACATGCCTCACCTCACGAACTCAAAGGGTATCTGCCTTCCGCCCCATGAACCGATCGGAGTAGTCGCGCAGCTTCTCAACGCCCATGAACCCGACCATGCCACCAGCGAAGGTGGCCATGCTTTGCGGCAGACCGAACCATTCAAGCAGTGGCACCAGGGCTAGGGTGACCAGACCGCATAGCCCTCCCTCCAGGAACATCTGTCGGCGAGTACCTCCACCGTAGATAACCCGCAGCACAGCAATCCCGATGGACAGGAAAAATGCAAAAAGCTGTGGCTGGTGAGCTGCGAGCCAGGCGAATACCACAGCCCAAAGGTTGGGATCTTTTTCGGGCATGTTTGGCATCTCAAGTCCTCCCTTGCAGGGAGTCGGAAGTGAAAACCCGCACATGGCGGGCAAATGCACCGTGCTATCGTTCTGTTTCCACACTGAACGAACCATGGAGCATCAACGATGAAGGTAAGCATCAAGTGCAAGAAGTGCGGAAGTGACCAGTTCGAGATTCCGGCCCGGCCGACAGACTCCTCGAAGATTAGCTGTGGCAAGTGCGGCGCTGTCGAAACCTATGGAAAGATCATGAAGGCTGTGGGCGACAAGGTCGCGGAAGATCTGAAGCGGAAACTCGGGAAGATGTTCAAGTGACCGCATAGTATCTAGCAGCGGGCGTAGCAGGTCTTCTGTGCCTTCTACGCTTACTGCTGGCTCAAGTTTTTCCATGCGACCTCCAGATACAAAAAAGCCCCAGCAAATACTGAGGCTTGGAATTGGTAGAGGACAGCAACTTGCCCTGTGTGCCAATCCTAGCAAGGAATCGCCCCTTGGAATGCGAGACTGATACCATAACGACACTATCGTGCTGCAGGAGCAGGTTGTGTCTGAAAATAAAACTCCCAATGAAAAAATGCTTGAAGACATCAAGACCATTTTTGACGGGATCAAATGCATAGGGCTTTGTGCGGCAATCATCCTAGGCCTGCAATTGCTTCAAGGGCCGATGATAAGTGTCGGGTTCAACGAAGTGGCACGCGGGATGGTGAACTTCGTGATTCTAGCCATGTCAGGTGCTCTTACTATCGCGGCGTTGTATTGGACAGCTTGCAGCCTTAAGTCAGAGCCGAGGTCGAAAATATTCCACGGATTCAGCGTGCTTATTTTGAGTCTTATCGCCTTGGCGGCCATAGCCGCAACGGCTTACTCCACCTACCAAAAAGCACCATTCGCGCTGTTGATGTAAGCAAAACCCCGACTCAATGGCCGGGGTTTGCCTGTGTCGCGTGACGTTGCAAGCTGGACACGCTGCTATGAAAACAGGTGTTTATCTGTACGGAAAGCTTTTTTCATGCAGCTTCCTGCTCTCGATCCAGTGCCCCGTCAATCCAAGCCACTCCGGCCTTGATCAACTCCCACGCTTTGCGCTCGGACATCCTGTTTTCTCGAGCGATACGGTTGGCCGGCCACTTAGCGCCAAAGTAGAACCAGACGAAATCTCCCATCTGCTGGTCGCGCTTGATCAGCCTGGCAAGTACGCCGTCCACCAGTCCTGCCACCTCATCTGTGACGGTATAGGACTTGGTGCTGGTGGTCGGGTTGCACTGGCTCATCACCGCGGCCATCTGAGAGACGTACCCAGGCACGCCCATTCCATCCATCCGCCACCAGCCCCACTGCTCGAGCAGGTATTCGGTATCACCCAGCGGCTTGTCCATGTAGGTACGTTTCTTCATGCGGCCCTCCGGGGCGCTGGGTCATTGTTCAGGCCGAACAGCTCACGAAGCATCTTGTCGGCGTGTTTATTCTTGGCATTGCCTTCGGTGATCCAGCCTTTGGCGAATTCTTCGAAACCCATGCTGGCGCGGGCACCATGCCAGTCGGCGACGATGTCCATTAGGGCTGCCGAGGCAATCCGGCCGTTGGGCAGCTCCAGTAACATGCGATTACCTACCTTGAGGAACTTGCACTCGATGGCGGTCAGGCTCTTGCGCGGCAGCGCAGCGGTGACGTTATTCATGGCCGTCTCCTGGCTTGAATTCTTGAACGTGCATCCTCCCTTGGGATGGATGCTGTGAGGTGCTGCAACCCGCGTCGGTAGTGGCGTCAGCGGTTGCAGGCTCGGTTTTGTGTCCCGGCAATGTCTCGATGTGAATGGCGGCGAATCCCTGCCCGTCGAGGTGTTGATGCCAGGCCTGAAGCGCCTGGCGCTTCAGGCCCTCGGCCGTGGTGTGGATGTAAGTGGCGTCCAGATCCTTCATGGCATGGTTCAGCAGCAGCTCGCCCACCATGTAGTCCACCCCAAGGTCGGTCCATGCCGTGCGGGCCACCTTGCGCAGGTCGTGGCTCGACCATTCGCCCTTGGCCAGATCGGTGAACAAGGTGTTGGCCTTGCTCGGGCTCAGCGGTGCGCCGTGGCTGCCCGGGAACAGCAGCGGACCGGTGTAGCCCTGGGCGGCCTGCATGCGCTGGTACCGACGCAGCAACGCGCAGGCCTGGGCTGTCAGCGGCAGCGTGTGTTCGGCCTTTGTCTTGGTATCCCCCGCCGGGATGAACCAGCGCCCCGCGTCGAGGTTGACGTTGCGCCAGCGCGCCAGCCGGGTCTCGCCCAGCCGGGAGCCGTGGCACAGCATCATCAAGGCCAGCATGCAGCCCGCCGGTTCCACCTCGAAGCGCTTGGCCACCACCGCCAGCAGGCCCGGCACATCATCGCCCCGCAGGCGCGCCGGCCGGGGCCTGATGCGTGTCCGCACGAAGTCGGTGAACTTCAGTGAAGCCATGGGGTTGGCTGGCAGCATGTCCAAGCGCTGCGCCTGCCGGAACGCTACCGACAGCACGCCATAGACCGAACGGACGAACGACAGCGCATAGCGTTCCTGCAGCGGCCACATCAAACGCTGGTCGATGGCTGCCTTGGTGATCTCGCTCAGCACCAGGTTGTGCAGCCGCGGTGCCAGGTGGCGATCTATCGCCGAACGGACGCTGGCCTTGCGCTTGGACGACAACCCACGGTCGCGGTCCATGCGATTGCGGAACCACTCCAGTACATCTCCCGCGGTTGTCCAGCTAGTGGTGGTGGACTTGGCTTCAACATCTACGGCCCGGCGCGCCAGGATGGCCGGCAGCGTGGCCAGCATGGTCTTGGTGTTGATCCCCGGGTAATCGCCTGCCTTACCCCAGCGCCCGCGCACCACGACGTGCCAGGCGCCGCGGGAGCGGTCCACGGTCGAGAAGCGGAACCGCAGCTCGCGGTGACGGATATCGCGCAGTTGGAAGACCTCTCCGGCGGCATGCCGACGGATCTCCGCATCGCTGATGGTTACGGTTAGGGTCTTAAAATCGCTCATTGCCAGCCCCCTTGTACCGCTGGGCATAACTGCCGCGCCCCGCCTCCACGTCATCGTCGCTGGGCAGCGAGCCGGCGTAGGTCACGAACCGGCCATACTGGCCTTCCTGCTGGACGATGCAACTGCCCACGCGCGCATGCCTGCACTTGGTCATCAGAATCTCGGTCAGGCCGTTCTGCCCCTCCTCGCTGTCCATGTCGCGGTGGACCATCAGGATGCAGCTGGCGTCCGCCTCAATCTCGCCGGAGTCGCGCAGGTCGCTGGACTGGGGCTTCTTCCCGGGCCGTTTGGTCGAGTCGCGGTTCAGCTGGGCCAGCTCGATGACCGGGATCCCCATTTCCTTGGCCAACTGCAACAGGGCCTTGCTGATTTTACCCACCTCCTCGGTACGAGAGCGGCCGCCACGCTCGCTGCGTACCAGGGTCAGGTAATCGACCACGATCCCTGCCAGGCCGTGTTCGCGCTGGCACTGGCGCGCCGTGGCGCGGATGGTCGCCGGGGTTTGCACCGGGTCGTCGCAGACGAACAGTGGCGCATCCTTTGCTTGCGCTACCGCGCCTACCATCCTGACCCAGTCGTCTTCGCGCATCTTCGACGGGTTGTCCAGCTTGCGCAAATCAACACCACCCAAGGACGCGATAGCACGTAGGCCCAATTCCTCGCCCGGCATCTCGATGGAGAATACCAGCCACGGTTTCCGCTCCTTGACGGAGTTGTACTGGGCGATCTGCAGGGCCAGAGTTGTTTTGCCACTGCCCGGAAGGCCGGCGATCACGGTCACCTTCTTTGGCCTGATGCCCTGAACCAATTCATCCAGTTTTTCCAACCCTGTGGCTGGCCAAGCCGGAGCGTTGCCGTTCAGCTTGTCATCCACCATCTGGGCCGCGTCACCCATCCAGGCATCCAAGCGCTTGAAACCTTTGGTCTCGCCATCAAGGTCGCGCAGGTCTGCCATGGCCTGCTGGGCTGCGGCGATGACCTCACCGGTAGGCGCACCAGCCTGCACCATTTCCTGGGCGCCGCCTGCAACATCCAGAATGCGCCGGATCACACCCCACTCCTTGACGTGCTTGGCGTAGACCTTCCAGTTGGCCAGCGAAGGCACATTGCTTGCCAGCTCGGCAGCGTAGGCCATGACGTTATCGCCGCTTGGGAGCAGGCGCTGCACCGCGCTCAAGGTCACCGGGTCAATGGGCATGTCCTGCTCGCGGCACTCGAGCATGGTCTCGAACAAGGCCGCATTGTCGGCGTGATAGAAGTCGGCTGAGGTCATCTGGCCAAGCATGTCCTCGACCAAGCCTGCGTCCTGCTGCAGCGAAGCGTGAATGACCGCGCCAAGCACGCCGTGCTCGGCCTCGTCGCTGTAAAGGGCCCTCATGCCGCCGCCCTCTTCGATTCCCAGGTGAACCCAACTTGCTGCCCGCCGTTCTGACGCAAGCGGTCAAGTGCGCGATCGCCAATGTAGGACTTGAGGCCCTCGGCATTCAGGTTGCTGATCACCACGGTCGGCAGTACCGCCTGGTACCGGCGGTCGATGATGCTGTGCAGCAGGCCTAACTCGTACTCGCTGCCCTTCTGGGCGCCGATCTCATCAATCACCAGCAGATCCAAGCCGCCAAGATGGACTGCCACGTCACGATCGGTGTAACCCGATCCGGGCGCCATCGAGGCGCGGGCAATGCTCACAATGTCCCCTGCCGGGATGATCAGCGCACGGCAATGGTCGGCCACCACCGTGCGGACGATAGCGCTGGCCAGGTGAGTCTTTCCGCAGCCGACGTTACCGGTAAGCAGCAGCGATCGACCGGCCCGGTAGTTGGCCGGGAATTGCTCAGCATAGGCCCGGCACTTGGCCAGAGCCTTTTGCTGCTGGTCTTTCTCGGCGCGATAGCTATCGAACGTGGCAGCAGCGAAGCGGGGGGTGATTCCGGCGCCGATCAACGCAGCCATGGTGTCCTCAGCCTTGCGCTGGGCAGTCGCGAGGGCCCGCTCTGCCGAGTCGCGGGGCGTGGTGTGCAGGGCCTCCCAGGCGCAGCGCTTGCAGCCGCGCGCCAGCATCGAGCCGTCCAGCTGCTCGACTTCGCTCATATCGACACGGCCATGCACCGGGCACTCGCCGGAGAAGATGCGTTTGGCCGGGGTGCGGTGGAGCAGATCAGAAATTTGAACAGCCATCGTGGCTCTCCTGGTACATGTCATCGGTGTGCTGTGGGAGGTTGTTGAATGCGCCACCTTGGGTAGTTGCGCCAGCGGACTGAAGAACATCAGTCCAGCGCTCGCCATTGAGCCAGGTGGATGCCATCGGGATGTACTGGCCGGCGTCCTTGGTCCAATCCCGCGACACGCAGTGCTGGGATAGAGCGGTGATCATCAAGGTCTGCAGTTCTGCGTCAGGGTTGAGCTTGTTCCAGGCCTTCAGGGCGTCTTTGCGACTCTTCTTCTTCGGGTACAACTTCCAGAACTGCTCAAACCCTGGTGCATCCATGCACATAGGTTTAGGTTCTTTGACTGGTTCAGAAGAGTGACTGATTCTGGTGCTTTCTGGGCCTACAGGGGGTATAGGCTGTGGGCCTACACCTGTGCTTTCTGGGCCTACAGGGGTGCTGTTTCGGCCTACACCTGAAAGCGTCAGAAAATACAGATTGGTGGAGTTGCCTTTCGGGCCTTCACGGTTCTCGATCCGCAACAACCCTTGGGCCTCCAATTGCTTGATGTGCTTGCGCACGGTGCTGCGGTCGATCTCGCACTGTGCAGCAATGTGCTGATACGACGGCCAACACTCGCCCTGATCGCTCGCATTGTCCGCCAGCTTGACCAGCACCAGCTTGCGCAGCGGGTTGCCGACCTTGATCTTCATGGCCTTGACCATCAATTCCATGCTCATAGGTTCAAATCTCCAACTCGGCGGTCACCCGCCGGACAAACTGGTCGTAGGGTTCAGCCATGGTGATGCCCTGTTCTTCCATTGCGGCCCGATATGCTTTGGCCGTGCTGTAAACCACCCACCGCTCACGTTCTGGCAAATGCCTAGCCCCGGAGTAGCTGGGCCATGGGCCCATCACCAACGATTCGCCACCGCTGGGCTCAGTCGCTGCAGCCAGTCCGTCCGGATCGATTGCAAGCCGTTCAAGGAACGCCTTATTCACCTGCTCCCGAAGCTCAAGGGCAGGGAATCCGGTTAGTCGCCGAACCAGCACCCGCAAAGCCCACTGAGCCATGAGCACTTCAAACTTGGCTTCGCGCAGGGAGTCTTCCTCTGCCTCATCCGAGAAGAAGATTTCCTCAGCCAAGTCGCAGTGGTTCCAGGCCCGATACGCGAGCTGGTCATTGGTCAATGGTTCGAAATACGCCTCGTTGATCACCACCGGATCTGTGGGTTTCCGGCCAAACAGAGGGATCACGTTGTCGGTCATTGCGGCGCCCTCGGGTTGATTTTGAATCGCCCTTGTGGGATCTCTGGGTGCGTTGCACGCTCGGATGTGACGTACGCGCATTGCTCCACGAACTGGTCAAATCGACGCGTGATCGCCGGCTTGGGCCAGATCGCGAACGGCTGTCCCCCTTCGTCGGAATGGCGGCTGCGCACCATGGCGAACGGCAGCGGAGCCCCTGAAACCTCACGCATCACTGCGTTGACCACCCAGGCCGGCAGGCCATGGCGATTGTTGATGCGGTCGCGGATCGTGGTGATGGTCTCGAAGCCGCTGGGCACGGAGTCGAGATAGCGGACCTGCTCCAGCCGGCTGGTGCGGTCCTCCACCTGAGCCAGAGCCTGCTGCTGCTCCGCCTGCTTCCGCTCAATCGCCACCAGGTGGTTTGCACTGGCAGCGATCAGCTCGGCCTGGGTCATGGGCCGGGGCGCAGACCTTTCCATCTCTTTGAGTTTTTCCGTGACGCGACGACGGACAGATTTTGACTCGCGCATTCCGACCAGAAGACATTGGTCGCGAGTCAGGTCGTAACAGTCCATCAGCGCCCCGCTTTGGGGGTGTGCAATTTTTCTGCATACCCCCAGTTCGCCTTCAAGCTCGTCCTCAATCTTGACTATTAGCTGATCGTTGCGAATCTTCGGCTCGCCGGCCTGCTCACGCGCATCGTTGATCAGGTCGCGCAGCTGCGTGCTGGGCATGGTGCTGCCAGTGGAGGTGACCAGGTTCATTCAGCACCTCCCACATGCTTTGCATGATGGAAGGCGGCTGCGTTGCGGTGTGGGTACAGGAAATTTCGCGTGTCGAAGACGACCCGCTCCAGAAGGCGCTCAAGCTCGCACACTACTGGGTTCTCGAAGCCACCGAGCCCAGGGACGACCTTTGCCCAATACAGGGCTTTGATAGCTCGGAACGCCTCCCGGGCCTCATTGAACTTAGCGATCTCGTCTGCAGAGAGAATCACATCCTGCACCATCACCCCGGAAGCCGGCGCTGGCATCAGATCGGTTCGTACGGTCAGCATGCCGCACCTCCCGCGCCACGAACTGGCGAGGCGGCATTCTGTGGCGCGCCTTCCAATTGAGGGTCAACGCCGGCATGAGCCGCATAAACAAGCGCCAGCGCTGATTCAGCTGCATAGAAGACGAGCGTTGCATGGTGGGTGACGGCGGGCTCCTGCATTAATGTCCGCAGTCCTGCAACAACGGCTTCAAGCCGATCAGTGGCAGCGCCCAAGGACTCATGCACCGGAATATCGCCAGAGGCCTCAAGCACATCGTGCAGTCCGTACGTGGCGAAAGGGCTCGACAGAGTTTCGGCTTGAGGTTTCATTGCTCACCCCCGCGGCCTGCGGCGACGGCAACGCTCTTCTCAACCGACCAGACCAGTGCACTGACGGTCTCTCCCAGGAAGCTGAGCGCCACCATGCCATCGCAGTACGCCATCTCGCCCATGTTCAGGCTGTCGTGCATGTGCTGGCACAGCTGGCTCAGTCCCGAAGACAGGGTACGGGCCGCGCGCAGAGCGTCTTCGGCGTTCATCCCAGCATCAACGCTGAGCATCTGGTCGGCAACTGGGCTGATTGGAGCATTCAAGAACCCCACCTTGGTGGTGAGGATTGCTTGCACCGATGATTGTGCGGTGGTATTTTTTGGGTGCGACATAGCGCCGTCTCCTTTTCAAAGACGTTACGAAGTAACCACTCCTCCTACAGAGTGGCGTGAGAAACCCGCTTCCTACAGCGGGTTTTTTGTTGCCTGCGATTTAGCCGGACAACAAAACAAAAACAGGGCTACCGACCCGATCACGACGAGTCCGGCGAGATACTGGATGGATTGACAGCAGATTCATTGGGCTGCAAGTGATGGCTAGTTGCCGGTAAATTATTTCCCAAGGTCGGGAGCGAAACCGCCAGGGATGGACGGAACTGAGCTGCGGTGAATCGCCCTTCAGTCTTCACCTGAATGGCAAGCGCCATATCGGCTGAACAGCCATGAATGCCGCGCACCCAGCCACTTACCGTGCCCTGCGTGACACCAAGCGCTTTGCCTGTTGCCACTTGACCGCCGAAGTGGATCACTAGGTCCTTGAAGATTTCTGTCATGGGCTGAACGCTAAATAGAGGTATGCCTTTACTTTATTTTACAGGAATACCTTTTTGCAAGAAAAAAGGTTAACCATTAAATTGGTGAGTTATGGAACTCAAAGATCGCCTCAAGCACGCCCGTCGTTACGCCCATCTCACCCAATCGGATTTGGCCGAAAGGGCGGGTATCAAGCAGGCCTCTATATCTGAGATTGAGCGTGGTCTTTCTCGAACGAGCGGCCACCTGGTAAAGCTCGCCCAGATCTGTGGCGTAAACCCCCTCTGGCTAGCAGAAGGGGTTGGCCCGGTATTTGATGGAGAAGAGGACGACGCTCAGCCCGGGGTGATGTCAGCCGCAGATATGGTTCGGCAGATGCTGGAGAAGAAAGGAGCCGGCCTCTCAGAGCAGGCGCGCAAGCGACTTTTGGAGGTGGCCGAAGAGACCGACTCGTTTCCGGGCTCGCCCAATTCCACCGCCACCTACGGACGGCGCCAGGCTGGGGATGAGGTTCGTATTGCACACTATGACGTGCGTGGCGCCATGGGTGGCGGGCAGGTCACTCATGACTATCCTGAGATGCTGCAGGACGTGAGGGTGAGCTTGCGGCATTTGCGGGAACTCGGGTTGACCTTCCAAGAGCCGCATCACCTCAAGCTCGTAACGGGCTGGGGGCAGTCAATGGCTCCAACCATCAAAGACCGTGACCCACTGATTGTCGATGTCCACATCCGTGAGTTCGTCGGTGATGGCGTGTACTTTTTTTCATGGGGCGGCCATGAATACATCAAACGCCTGCAGATCGCTGACGACGATCACTTTGAGATGATCTCTGACAATCCGAAGCACAAAGACCGGATGATTCGCAAGGAAGAGACCTACATCCAGGCGAGAGTTCTCTACGTCTGGAATGGCAACCTGCTGTAGCGCCTAGGGCCTCTCCCCAAAGCGCCCAGCTCCCTCTTAGAACGGGGCGATCTCTTCCTCCGCCTCCGTATTCTCCTCGCGCATCAGGCTGTTTGCCTGTTCCTCATCACGTTCCCACCGAAGCGTAACGCTACCATTTTCACTGAAGGTCATCTCGATCTCCGGCGTCTCCGACAGAGTGCCCAGCAGCTCCTCCCAATCCTGATCGGTGTCCGTGTCCAGTTGGTGGATATTGACCCACCGCTGGGTCTGCGCCAAAGGATGGGTGATCATCGAGGAGACCCTCAAAACCAAGCGTTCCATGCCGGTCATGACTCTGCGCTCATCGGACGCCTGTTTTTTTTGCTTAGCCACTTCACCCTCCTCAATCACTGTATATCCATACAGAATAGAGTAACCAGGCTTTGAAACCCAATGGAAGGTCAGAGGAAAATAAAGGTATCCCTGTTGACAGAAAAATAAAGGTAAACCATTATTTTGCTCAATCGAACCTAACGCATGGAGCAACACATGAACGCACTGACCTTCGGTAACTGGACTGGCAGCCTCGGAAAGGGCTTGGCCGAGCGAGAGCTTCAGTGCGTTATGGCGATTGCGTGTGGGATGACCAGCAAAGAGGTCGCCCGCGAGCTCGGTGTAGCGAAGGACACTGTCGACAAGCGCCTGCTGGCTGCCAGTACAAAGCTCGGCGTCATCAAGCGGGCTCAGCTGGTAGCGGAGGCAATGCGTCGCCAAATAATCGCTCCATCGGCGATGGCCTTGGTCGCCCTCCTAACTACTCACGCGGTGCTCGGTGATGACCAGACGATGCGCGTTCACCGCGGTGGCAACAGTGGCGAGCGAAAGATTGAAATCCGTGTAGCAACCCGGCGCGCCGAATGCGCCTTGGCGGTGGCGTGACGCTCTCCGCCTGACCTGATCCAACCCTGATTTTTGCGAAAGCCAACCATCGCGGCAGGCCTCCGGCTTGCCCAAAGAAAGATCAACCAACCAGAGGAAACACCCATGTTCGACATTGGAAAGAAGCTGTTCGGCGCCAAGCGCGCAGTCAAAAAGCTGGAAAACCGGGACCTGATGCAAGCCATCGTAGGCGGCTGCCTCCTGGTCGCTGCAGCTGATGGCGAGATCAGCAAGAACGAGGCGGCTCAGATCGACATCCAGATCCGCGCCAACAAAAACCTGGAGCACTTCGGCCAGGAAATCACCGCCACCGTGAACCTGTTCACCGAGCAGTTGCAGGCCGGGTTCCGCTTGGGGCGCATGAACATCATGCGCGAGATCGCGGATATCAAGAACAAACCCCTCGATGCTGAAGAGGTGTTCGTGAACATGATCACCGTTGCCGAGGGTGACGGGAGCATCAGCCCAGAAGAGCTGAAGGTCTTGGCCGAAGTTGGCGTGCAGTTGGGCTTGCGCCCGAAAGACTTTGGGATCGAGGCGTGAAACGAAAGCACATCGGCCTGGGCGCGGTTGCGGGGCTTGCCCTGTCCGCGCTCGCAATAGCCGCCGCGGTGAACTGGGGATCGTGCCAATGGTACGGCTACCAGACAGAGCGGCAGACCAAGTTCGCACCCTATGTCGGCTGCATGGTGAAAACCACCGGCGGCTGGGTGCCACGCAACGAGCTACGCACAACGCAGTGAATTGAAGGGCGGCGATCGCCGCCCTCCCCTACAAGGAGTTTGACCATGTTGATCCTCACCCGTCGCGTTGGCGAAGCCATCAAGATTTCCGACAACATCACCGTAGTCGTGCTGGACGTCAAAGGTAGCCAAGTCCGCCTTGGCATCGAGGCGCCGAAGGGCATGGCAGTCGACCGCGAGGAAATTGCCGAGCGCAAGGCTGCCGGCCTGCCGAAGCCCGGGGCGCCAGCACCCAGCGCACAGGTTGCCGAACGCGAACCGCTTTACGGAAACCGCACCGAAGATGAATGGCGCAAGCTGCTGCAGGACGAAGCTGCCGAGCAAGTAACTGGTGATCGGGAGAATGGCCATGAAGCAGCCTGAACGCATCACCATGGTGTTGCGGGCCTGCGAGGCCGTACCGCTTTCGAACATTCTGCCTTTTGCAAAGTTGGGAGACCTGGTGTCAGCCGGCCATGGCCTGGCGGTAATCGCCGGTGCCAGCGAGGGCGACCTGCAGGCCAAGCTGGCAGAGCGCGAGGCAAAGCTGGCAGAGGCCGACGCACTGCTCAGGGAGGCGATCACCTTCATCAACGAATACCAGGGCAGCGCCGAGTTCCGCGAACGGCTTCTGGGTCGAATCGACAATCTCCTCGATCGCGACAAGGAGCCAAAGCCGGAGGAGCAGCCATGAGCCAGGCCGGCCTGCTCCCGCTGTTGTGGGATGCCCTGCAGCAGCGCGAAACAACCTTTGAGCAGGTCCTCGACCTGTCCGCCGCCTGCGGCCTGGACGGGCGACGAGTGCTGGCTGACCACTTCCGGAGGTGTGCATGAGCAAGCGGGATGTCCGCCAAGCAGCGATGGAGATCATCGAGTCGATGGGTCTCAAGCGTGGCCGTGGCCGGGTCAACTCGGTCGTATCGAGATCGGCAGCAAAGGTACCGGCTACGCATACCGTCGACCAGGGCATCAAGACATCAGGCGTAGCAGCTCCCGCAACCGGGCCAATCAATCGGCTCATGTACTTGGAGGCGAGGCGCTGGGCCGTTGACTTGGTCGCCTCACTGCGGGGAACGCCGGTTGAGGCAGTGGTAGAGCGACTGACCGGAGCAACGTCAGGCCGGCCATGCAGCTATGTGGCCGGCATTCAATCGGTTATCGGAGAACTGCAGGCCGGAGCAAGTCATGACTAAGCGCGGGCCCGTCAAGCGCTGGACCGAGGTGGAAGATGCACTCCTTCGCCAGTTCTATCCCAGCAAAACCAACAAGCAACTTTGCGTCTTGCTACCAGGCCGGACAAAAACGGCCATCACGCTGAGGGCAGCGGGCTTCGGCATCACGAAGACGAAAGAACACCGATCAGCGATATCAAGGCAGACGTTCCTTACGACCTGCGAGGCCCTAGGGATACAGCCTGGCCAGCAACCTAGACCAATAGGAGCAACTCACAGGAAGGGTCGGTACATCCTGATAAAAGTTGCCCAGCCCGACGTTTGGAAGCCTCTGCACACGCATGTATGGGAGCAAGCCAACGGGGCCGTACCTGAAGGAATGATTGTCGCAGCCAAAGACGGCAACGTAAGGAACGCAATCCTGGAGAACCTGTGCCTCAGAACATTCTCCGAAAACCAGCTACGCAGAAACAAACATTACAAGGGCCTGCCGGAGGAGATCGTTGACATCCTCCATCTGCAGAACGAACTGAAAAAAGAGATTAAGAGGAAGACCCGGAATGAAAAATAAGCTCAGCGATCTTCGCGACCACCTGTTCGCCCAGCTTGAAGCGGTGCGTGAGGCCGATGACGACAACTTGGCCAAGGAGGTCCAGCGCGCCCAGTCAGTATCGGATATCAGCCGTGTGCTGATAGAGAGCGCGAAGGTTGAGATCGACTACTTCCGCCACATCGGCGGCGATAACCCGGCTAGCTCGTTCATCGAGTCGAAGCCAGCCCTACCGCCAGCGAAACGAACCTGACGTGACAGGTCAGCGTGACAACCAAAACCTGACGCGTCAGGCCGGGAGGAAGACATGAGCGAAGAGACTGAGGTGTTGACGGTCGAGGGCCTGGCCAAGCTGCTGGGCCGAACCGAGGCGTCAATCAGAGAAGGGATTCGCCGCGGCGTGCCGTGGCTACCCAAAAGCTTCAAGATGGGCAACCGGCACTGCTGGCTGAAAGAGGATGTGCATATATTTCTGCGTGAGATAAGGGACGGCATGCTGGCTGGATCAAAACCTGGCAGAAAGCGTAAGGCGGCGCCGTCCCTGGGTACCTGTCATCTATAGTCGGCAGAGATCCTGTCTCTACACTCACGGAAGTAAGCCACCTCAGGAAGTGCCGCCAAGTAAGCTGACTTTAATGAGTGCTCAAAGTTAAGCCATTGACTTTCAAGACATCGAATCCGATCCTCATGATCATCAAACTTCTCTTTGAGACTTTGGATTTCTTCATCCCGAAAACTATCAGCCTTGACTGTAAAGCTTTCAATTACTGCATCGTACAGCGAATGTCCTTTTGCGAAAAGGTACGAAGTTTCAGGCGCATATCCATTGACCGACATACTCTGCTTATACGCATTAAAGTCAGCCAATTTCCCGCTGGCCGCGATAAAATCCGCAACATCCGATCGAAGAGTCTCCAAACCCAGAGAAAACCTAGTGAATATTTTACAATTCTTTATTTCGAAACCTGGGTCGAATTTGGCTAAGCTATCCAGAAGCGAAAGGTATCTATCCTTATACCTTTTACGATCACGAGGAACTCTCAGCACGACCTCATAGAATGCGATAAGCAAAAGTAGCTCATGACTTAATTGAGATACTTTGACCAACATATCAGAGGGTTTGGTTTTTAGCGAGTCTACCGATGCTCCGGTAACAGTTTCGAACGTTCTATCCAAGAGAGCCGGCTGCAAGACAACGTTTTCCATTGAATAAACAATGGTAGAATAAACATGCGGCCTTGGGTGCTTTAGCGAAGTGTAACCAGGCAGAAAAGCCTTGAGATGACTATCATCACTGTCCAAGCAGAAAATCTGACTACGCCCCAGCTTAATTACACCAGTACGTTCCAACTTTAGCAAACGGTCGCACCCGGTGCTTCTTTTATTATCTCTTCCTTTTTTCTTGTCAGGCGACTTCGGGAAAAATTTGAAGTTTTTAGTTTTAGGAAAATGCGCCAGCCAAAAACGCTGATCATCAAAGGACTCAACCCAAACATCAACATGAATGGCTAGACCACCATCCATATTAAAATACTTTGTCCTCTCTAAATCTTTACTATCAAAAATAAACCCTACATCCTTGTGATCTTCAGCCATCTCAATCACCCCTGTACTTGGTGGAAATTAGCCATATTGATCACTTGTTCATGCTCGGTATTCATGATCATAAATGGTGAGTGAGTGGTTATTATGAACTGCGCATGGGGTGCCAGCCTTAACATCGCTGGCAGTAACATTCTTTGCCATTCCATATGAAGCGAAAGGTCAGGTTCATCTAGGAGAAAAATACATTGCTCGCCGTAGAGATACGTTATAAGGAGCAAAGCCAGTAAAGTTTTCTCACCTTTCGAAAAATCGACCCAAGGAATTTCCTGCCCATTCGACAATTCCATGAAAGCGTGATTTGTACCCCAGCGTAGCCTCCTCTGGGTTTGGGCAAAAAACTTATTCAACTCTTGAAAAACTTCTGTATCTTCAAAGCCCCGAGAACCTTTCTCAGACTCGTAGGTCTTAATTTTATTCAAAAAGTAATTCTTTGTAGCTGCTTCACTCTTCTTACCGCTTATTTTTTCATAATCTTTCATCAGGGCGAAAAATTTATCGAACGCATCTGCCCCAGCAGCTTGCCTTACAGCCAAGTCATAGAACAATGTATACAAAGTCTGATCAATAGTAGGCGCATCAGACATTACTCTCTCAGAAACTTCACGCTTGTAATTAAAATAAATTTCGGAATCAACATACGCTACAACATTCGTAGCGGCCGCAAATTTATCTGCAGACTCCATATCTGGCAACGATGTTGCCAGACAGCCGAAACCGTCCTGCTGCTTATTATCTTTTCGCTTAACTTTAGTAGTTCTTCGAGCATCCTCAAGGATATCCTTTACTACGCGATAAGCGTCTTCAATGGTAGCCGCCGCAGTAAAAGACTCCTCAATATGATCTTTTATACCACTTAAAACCCCGGACTCCGTAGCCATCTTAGTGGCACGTATTCCGTTATTATCAGCAAACCTTAACTCGACAACCCAATCATAACTTGTAACATCGTGATCAACACCCCGCAAAAGAGCTAACGACTCAAGCAATACACCTATTGTTCTAGACTTACCAGACCCATTGTAACCAGTTAGAATAAGAGCTTTTGCATCCGGCTCAATGCTTAGTCGAATATCACTGCCGCGAATAGGAGTATTAAATAGAGTTATATGCTGGAGATTATTCAATTTCAATCCTTGTTTTAGTCTTCCGTTTAACCTAATTTTTCAGCAAGGTCGTGCGGACTGAGATGGGTATAACGCTTAAGCATTGCTAACGTTTTATGACCGGTGATACTCGCAACCTCAATCATCGTGAAGCCGCGCTCGAAGAAACGACTGGTCGCCTCGTGGCGCAAGTCGTGAAGGCGCAGGCCTTCAATCCCTGCTGCCACGCAGGCCCTGGGAAAGTAGTTGCTGATAGTATTGAGCGCGAGGTTGAAGTACCGGCCGCCACCGATCGGCGTAGGCAAGCCCTCCAGCAGGGCGATCGCCCGGGAGGACAATGGCACGGCGCGCCGCTCGCCGTTCTTGGTGTCTTCCAGATAGGCCACTTTGCCGCGCACCTGGTCTCGGCGCAGCATCAACAGCTCAGACCGGCGCATCGCCGTCTCCACTGCCAACTCAATGAACACCGGAAGCTGGGCACTCATCTGGCCGGCTGCCTTGTACAACGCGGTGAGCTCAGCCGGCGTCGGGCGCCGATCCCTCTCCTTGCTGCCTTTAGGCATACGGATCGCCCGGCACGGGTTGGTCAACCCTTCGATTCCCCATTCCTTAGTGGCCACCGTGTATAGGTGGCTGATCACCGCCAAGTTGAGGCGCACTGTCGCCGTCGACTTCCCTTCCTTCAGCTCAGCATCGCGGTAGGCGGCCATGTCGCTCGAGCGGATCGCGGCGAGACCTTTGCTGGCCAGCTTGTGCTCTTTCCACTTCTTGATGCGGACCTGCTCCTGCTTGGCGCCCTTCTTGGTCGAGGTGACCTCGGACAAATAGCGGTCCAAGGCCTCGGCCAGCGTGGTGCTCTCGGCCTCGCGCATGTCGACGAAGCGTGCGCGCGACATGTCACCCTCGATCTCGGCGGCCCATCTCTGGGCTTCTGCCTTGGTGTCAAAGGTGGCGGAAAGGGTTGGATATCCTTTGCGGCGGATCTGGGCGCGCCAGGCGTCACCGCGCTTCTCGTAGTAGGCCATGGCGGAATGATAGCGAACGCTTGGGGGAATTACACGCTCCCCCATTCCCCCAAAATTCCCCCAAATGAAAAAGGCCCCGATGGCTATACAGCGCTCGGGGCCTTTAATATGGCGGAGAGATAGGGATTTGAACCCTAGGTACCCGCGAAGGTACAACGGATTTCGAATCCGTCCCGTTCGGCCACTCCGGCATCTCTCCAGTGGCGCGCATGATACCAGCAGTTTCTCGAAAGGCAAAGCCTCTTTTTGAAAAAAATTCGCGTGGTATCAGGCGCTTGCGTGAACTTGCCAATTACAGCGGCACGCCCAGGCGCTTGGCGACTTCTTCGTAGGCCTCGATCACGTCGCCCAGACCCTGGCGGAAGCGGTCCTTGTCCATCTTCTTGCGGGTTTCCTTATCCCACAGGCGGCAGCCGTCCGGGCTGAACTCGTCACCCAGGACGATCTCGCCGTGGAATACGCCGAACTCCAGCTTGAAGTCGACCAGCAGCAGGCCTGCATCGTCGAACAGCTTGCTCAGCACTTCGTTGACCTTGAGCGACAGGGCTTTCATCTTCACCAGTTGCTCGGCAGTGCCCCAGCCGAAGGCGACAACGTGGGATTCGTTGATGAACGGATCGCCCTTCTCGTCGTTCTTGAGGAACAGTTCGAACGTCGAAGGCTCAAGCTTGATGCCCTCTTCCACACCCAGGCGCTTGACCAGGCTGCCGGCAGCGTAGTTACGCACGACGCATTCGACCGGGATCATGTCGAGCTTCTTGACCAGGCACTCGTTGTCGCCCAGCAGTTTGTCGAACTGGGTCGGAATGCCGGCTTCTTCAAGCTTCTGCATGATGAAGGCGTTGAACTTGTTGTTCACCATGCCCTTGCGATCGAGTTGTTCGATACGCTTGCCGTCGAACGCCGAGGTGTCGTTGCGAAACAGCAGGATCAAGCGGTCAGCGTCGTCGGTCTTGTAAACCGACTTGGCTTTGCCGCGGTAGAGTTCTTCACGTTTTTCCATGATGGGCTCCGCTTGCTAAATAAGATGGGCTAGGCGATTTCGCGCCAGTCGAGCCCGCAATCCTGATTGGCCACCTGCAACCAGTCCGGATCGCAGCCGAGGGTATCGACGAAGCTCTGCCGGGCCAGCTGTGGCTGGTTGTTCTTGCTGCTGAGATGGGCCAGCACCAGATGCTGCAGGTTCTGCCAGTCCAACTCCGACACCAGGCGCGCGGCCTGGTGGTTGTTCAAATGTCCGTAGTTGCCACCTACCCGCAACTTGAGAAACCTCGGGTACGCGCCCCGACCCAGCAGGTCGAGGCAGTGATTGGCCTCGATCACCAGGGCGTCCAGGCCCCGGTAGCTGTCCAGCAGCGCGGCATCGTAGGAGCCAAGGTCGGTCAGCACCCCCAGGCGCCGGCGACCGTCACTGAAGACATACTGCAACGGCTCCAGCGCGTCGTGGGTCACACCCACGGCGGTAATGCCCAGTCCGTTGATCTGCAAGGTCTCGCCGGCGGCCAGGAACCCCGCGGCCTCGACCGGCTTGCGCATGCCGCGCAATGTACCGCGGCTGAGGTAGACCGGTACATTGTAGCGCCGCGACAGCAAACCGACCCCATGCACATGGTCGGCATGTTCGTGGGTGACCACTACCGCGCTCAGTTGATCGGCCGACACCCCGAGCAGCGCCAGGCGCCGCTCGGTTTCACGCAGGGAAAAGCCGCAATCGACCAGGACGAGGGTATCGTCACTGGCGATCAGCGTGCCATTTCCCTGGCTGCCGCTTCCAAGTACCGCGAAGCGCACTTAGCCCAGGTTGTCCTGAATCACGCTCAGCACGCGGCGGGCGACATCGGCCGGGGCCACGGTGTTGATGTTCTTCTCGACGGTGACCTGGACGCTGTCGCCGACCTTGCTCAGGCGCACCTGGTAACGCTCGGCGCGGGCCTCACGCTCTTCCTTGCTTGGCGCGCTGCCGAACAGGCGACCGAAGAAGCCCGGCTCCTGGTCCTTGGCATCGGCTTTTTCCGCCAGGTTGATGTAGTACAGGCCCAGGCTGCGGTTGATGTCTTCGACACGCCAGTCACCCTGTTCCAGGGCACGGCCGACGCTGGACCAGGCGCGATCGAGGTCGGCGCCCAGGTTCAGCACCGGGTTGCCGCTACCGTCTTCGCTCAGGCTGACGCGGCTTGGTGCGTCGAAATCGCGGGCGGCGAGCAACGACACCGAACCGCCCTTCTCGGCGCTGCGGGTCATGCTGGCGAGCATTTCGTCGACCAGGATGGCGTCGACACCGACGTTGTCGGAACGGTCCGGGAACGCCTGCTCGGCAGTGCTGCCGGCCGGACGTTCGACGGTCACGATGTAGACCTCGCTGGTGTTGCGCTGCACACCCGGCTCGATGCGGATGCGTGCACGTACTTCGTTGTCGCTGCTGCTCGAGGCACTGGCCAGCCGGCGTGCCATGGACGCCGAGAGCTCGTCGAAGCGCTGCCAGGTGGTGTTGAATTCACCGGTCTGCGGACGCTCTTCGGCGATGCGGAAGCCGTTGTCTTCGAAGAACTGCCGGGCCACCGGCCAGACTTCGGCCGGGGCGCGCTGGGCCAGGACCCAACGGGCACTGCCGCTCTTCTGCAGGCTGAAGTCGCTGATGTCGGAACCGGCGCTCAGGGGCTGCGGACGCGGCACTTCGAACTCGCCCTTGACGTTGTCGTCGGCGACGTTACGCGGGATCGGCAACAGCGGGTCGAGGCGCTTGGCGCTGCTGACGTCCGGCGGCAGTTGCATCGGCGCCTTCTGAGTAGCCTCGAGATAGTCACTGCCACGGTCACGGAAGTAACCCTCTTCGCCCCAGAGCCAGCCACAACCGCTGGTGCTCGAGATGATCAAGGCAAGGGCAGAAAGACCAGCCAATCGCTTCATGCGGTGTACTTCCTCAATTAAACCAGCACGCCCGACTGGCGCAGGGCCTGACGGACTTTTTCATGACAGGATTCGCTCAGCCAGGTCAGTGGCAGGCGGATGCCTTTTTGCATCAGCCCCATTTCAACGAGCGCCCACTTCACCGGAATCGGGTTGGCCTCGCAGAACAGGTCCTTGTGCAGCGGCATGAGTTTTTCGTTGATCGCGCGGGCCTTCTCGGCATTGCCCTCAAGGGCGGCCTCGCACAGATCGGCCATTTCGCGCGGGGCGACGTTGGCGGTGACGGAGATGTTGCCCTTGCCGCCCAGCAGGATCAGCTCGACCGCGGTCGGATCGTCACCGGACAGCACGATGAAGTCCTTGCTCACACCGTCGATGATGGCCTTGGCGCGCTGCAGGTCGCCGGTGGCTTCCTTGATGCCGATGATGTTCGGCACGGTCGACAGGCGGATCACGGTCTCGGCCTGCATGTCGCAGGAAGTGCGGCCCGGCACGTTGTAGAGGATCTGCGGGATGTCGACGGCTTCGGCAATGTACTTGAAGTGCTGGTACAGGCCTTCCTGGGTCGGCTTGTTGTAGTACGGGACGACCAGCAGGCAGGCGTCGGCGCCGGCATTCTTGGCGTTCTTGGTCAGGTGCACGGCTTCGGCGGTGGAGTTCGCGCCGGTGCCGGCGATCACCGGTACGGGGTTCTTGCTGTGCTTGACGCGTTCGACCACGTGCTTGATGACCAGGATGTGCTCTTCGACATCCAGGGTCGCGGACTCACCGGTGGTGCCGACTGCGACGATCGCATGGGTGCCGTTTTCCAGGTGGAAGTCTACAAGTTTGTCGAGGCTGTCCCAATCAAGACGCCCTTGTGCATCCATGGGTGTGACCAATGCCACCATACTGCCCGCAATCATGAAACTGCTCCTGCCGGAAAAAGAGAGCGGTAATGGTACTGGCGCCATCGGCCTTGCACAAGCGAAGCAGGCGGGCGGAGCATTCCCCTCGGCGGCCATTTTCGCTACCCTTCTCTCTTTGATCGGTACACAGCGGCCCGCCGGGCTGCCGACAACCTGCGCAGGCAGTGCCCAAAGCCTCGATCCTGAGCCCCGGGACCACGCCCACCCGCCGTTTCGACCCGTCAGGTACCGACCGCTCATCGCTTTAGGAATGCTGCATGTCCACCCCCACCGTTCGCGAACAATTCCTTGTCATCAGCGCCCTGGGCCCCAATCCCATGGAACTGACCAACATCCTGTGCCGGGCCGGCAACGACAATCGCTGCTCGGTCGTGACCTCGCGCCTGACCCGTCATGGCGAATGCAGTGCCCTGGTGTTGCAGGTCGCCGGCAGCTGGGATGCCCTGGCACGTTTCGAGGCGGCCCTGCCGGGGTTGGCCAAGAAGCACGGCTTCACCGTGAATGTGGTGCGCAGCGCCGAGCTTGAAGTGCGCCCGCTGTCCCTGCCGTACGTGGCCTATGTCAGCGCCGCCTATCGCCCAGACATCATCAACGAGCTGTGCCAGTTCTTCATCGACCATCATGTGGAGCTGGAGAACCTGACCTGCGACACCTACCAGGCGCCACAGACCGGCGGCACCATGCTCAACGCCACCTTCACCGTGACCCTGCCGGCCGGCACCCAGATCAGCTGGCTGCGCGACCAGTTCCTGGACTTCGCCGACGCCTTGAACCTGGATGCACTGATCGAACCCTGGCGCCCACAGAACCCAATGTAAGGAACTCCCCATGGCCGTTGAACTCGACCAACCCGTCGCCGACTTCCAGGCCCAGGCCACCAGCGGCCAGAGCGTCAGCCTGGCGAGCCTGGCCGGCAAGCAGGTGGTGCTCTACTTCTATCCCAAGGACAGCACCCCGGGCTGCACCACCGAAGGCCAGGGTTTCCGCGACCAGTACGCGGCCTTCCAGGCGGCCAATACCGAGGTGTTCGGGGTATCCCGTGACGGCATCAAGTCCCACGAGAACTTCAAGGCCAAGCAGGCGTTTCCCTTCGAACTGATCAGCGACAAGGACGAGGCCCTGTGCCAGCTGTTCGACGTGATCAAGCTCAAGAAGCTCTACGGCAAGGAATACCTGGGCGTGGACCGCAGCACCTTCCTGATCGACAGGAACGGCGTGCTGCGCAAGGCATGGCGTGGCGTGAAGGTGCCAGGGCATGTGGATGCGGTGCTGGCCGAGGCGCAGGGGCTGAACAAAGCCTGAGGCAAAACCGTTGTGATCTTATCGCGGGGCAAGCCCGCTCCCACAGAGAATGTGATCCCTGTGGGAGCGGGCTTGCCCCGCGATGCATTCAGAGCAGCGGCGCCACCATCGGCTCCCGCCGCGGCCAGGCATCGAGCACGGCCTTGAACAGGGTCGCCAGCGGGATGGCGAAGAAGATCCCCCAGAAGCCCCACAAGCCGCCAAACAGCAATACCGCGCAGATGATCGCGACCGGGTGCAGGCTCACCGCCTCGGAGAACAGCAGCGGCACCAGCACGTTGCCGTCCAGGGCCTGGATGATCGCGTAGACCGCCATCAGGTAGATGAACTGGTCACCCCAGCCCCACTGGAACAGGGCAATCAGGGTAACCGGCACGGTCACCACCACCGCGCCGACATAAGGCACCACCACCGACAGCCCCACCAGCAGCGCCAGCAAGGCCGCGTAGTTGAGCCCCAGGGCAATGAAGGCGATATAGGTCGCCACACCACAGATCAGGATCTCGATGCCCTTGCCGCGGATGTAGTTGGCGATCTGCCGGTTCATTTCCTCGGCCACCCGGGTCATCAGTGCCCGCTCGCGCGGCAGGTAGCCACTGACCCAGCGGCCGATCACTTCACGGTCCTTGAGAAAGAAGAACACCAGGATCGGCACCAGCACCAGGTAGATCATGATGTTCACCAGCAGCGGCAGGCTCGACAGCGAAAAGGTCAGGGCCCACTGGCCGAACTTGCCGATCTCCCCGCGCATGGCCTCGATGGCCTGCAGCACCTGCTCATCGGAGACCAGGTGCGGATAGCGCTCGGGCAACAGCAACAGCAGCGACTGCCACTTGCCCAGCATGCCAGGCAGTTCGTTGAACAGGGTGATCAGCTGATGCCAGAGCAGCGGCACCAGTACCAGCAGGAATACCCCCAAAGCACCCATGAACAGGGTAAAGACCAGGCCGACGGCATAGCGGGTCGGCACCCGCAGGCGTTCCAGGGCATTGACCAGCCCCTGCATGAGGAACGCCAGGACCATCCCCGCCAGCACCGGCGCCAGCATGCCACCCAGGGTCAGGACGGCGGTAAACCCCAGAAACAGCAAGACCGCCAGCACCACCGCTTCTTCATCGGAGAAGTAGCGTTGCATCCAGTCGCGAAGCACCTTGAACATTGACGATCCTTAGAAAAAACTCAGGCCTTGCGCAGCCAGTAGGTGTACACACCGCCCTCGGCGGTTTCGCGCAGCAGGGTATGACCGGCCAACTTGGCAAAAGTGCGGAAGTCGCGCTGCGATCCGGCATCGGTGGCCACCACCTTGAGCACGGCACCGCTGGCCAGGCGATTGAGCTCCATCTTCGCCTTGAGCAGTGGCAACGGGCAGTTCAGGCCACTGGCATCGAGTTCGGCATCAATGTTCAGGGTGTCGCTCATCAAGGTTTCTCCAGGCAGGCGGGTGCGAACAAGCCTTGTAGAATACCGCCACTGGTCGCCGACGTGTGAGCCGGCTACAGTAAGGTTCTTTGTCGACCAGAGCTTCGTGCATGAATTTACTGCGCCCTACCCTGCTGACGCTGGCCTGTTTGATGGCGTTCCCCAGCCATGCCGACGACCTGCCGTCACTCGGCGACGCCAGTTCTGCCATTGTTTCTCCCCAGCAGGAAAACCAGCTGGGCCGCGCCTGGCTGAGCCTGCTGCGGGGCAATGTCAATCAACTGAACGATCCCCAGCTCAAGGACTTTGTCGAGACCAGCGTCTATCGCCTGGCTGAAACCAGCCAGCTGCAGGACCGTCGCCTGGAGTTCATCCTCATCGACAGCCGCGAGCTCAACGCGTTTGCCGCCCCGGGCGGGATCATCGGGGTCAACGGCGGTCTGTTCCTCAACGCCCAGACCGAAGGCGAATACGCCTCGGTACTGGCCCACGAACTGGCGCACTTGTCGCAACGTCACTTCGCCCGTGGCGTCGAGGCCCAGCAACGCATGCAGCTGCCAATGATGGCGGCGATGCTGGCCGGGATCGTGGCCGCCGCCGCCGGCGCCGGTGATGCCGGTATCGCCGCGATCGCCGGCACCCAGGCCGCCGCCATCCAGGAACAACGACGCTTCTCCCGGCAGAACGAACAGGAAGCCGACCGCATCGGCATCCTGAACCTGGAGAAGGCCGGTTACGATCCGCGCAACATGCCAAGCATGTTCGAACGCCTGATGCGCCAGTACCGCTACGATGCCAAGCCGCCGGAATTCCTCCTGACTCACCCGGTGACCGAATCGCGTATCGCCGACACCCGTAACCGCGCCGAGCAGGCGCCCAAGGGCGGCACCGAGGACAGCGCCCGCTATCAGCTGATCCGCGCCCGCGTTGCCTTGATCTACGAAGGCACGCCGGGGATGGCTGCCAAGCGTTTCCGCGCCCAGCTGGACGAGAACCCGAAACTCGACTCGGCCCGCTATGGCCTGGCGATCGCCCTGATCAAAGGTGGCCGTCTCAACGAGGCACGGGAGGCGCTCAAGCCGTTGCTGGATAAAGCGCCCAACGACATCACCTACAACCTGGCGCAGGTCGACCTGGACATCACCAACAACCGCCTGGCCGATGCCCAACAGCGGGTCGAGCGCATGCGTTCGTTGTACCCGGCGAACTACCCGCTGCAGCAGGCGCGCATCGACCTGCTGCTCAAGCAGAACCGTCCGGCTGAAGCGGAAAAAGCCCTGGATGCCTTGCTCAAGAACCGCCCGGACGATCCGGACGTGTGGTACGACGTGGCCGAGGTGCGCGGGCTGTCCGGCAACACCATCGGCCTGCACCAGGCGCGGGCCGAGTACTTTGCCCTGGTGGGCGATTTCGACCAGGCCCTGCAACAGCTCGATTACGCCAAGCAGCGGGCGGGCAGCAACTTTGTACTGGCGTCGAAAATCGATGCGCGTCAGCGCGAGCTGCTGGAGCAGCAGCGGATGGTCAAGGACATGATGCGCTAGATCACCTGAAAGCATCGCGGGGCAAGCCCGCTCCTACACCTGTAGGAGCGGGCTTGCCCCGCGATGGGGACCTCAAGCGTTACCGGACAGTTTCAGCCGCGCCGCCTGGGTGAAGTCGAGCATGCGCTTGAGCGGCTTGATCGCCTGGGGAATCAGCGCCGGCTCCACGAAGATCTCGTTGGTGCCTTCACGCAGGCACTGCAAGGTGCGCTCCAGGGTGTTCATGGCCATCCACGGGCAGTGGGCGCAGCTGCGGCATGCCGCGCCGTTACCGGCGGTAGGCGCCTCGATGAAGACCTTGTCCGGGCACAGCTGCTGCATCTTGTAGAAGATGCCGCGGTCGGTGGCGACGATGAAGGTCGTGTTCGGCAGCGTCTGCGCCGCCTTGATCAACTGGCTGGTGGAGCCGACGGCATCGGCCAGCTCGATCACCGCCTCTGGCGATTCAGGGTGCACCAGGATCGCGGCATCGGGGTACAGCGCCTTCATGTCGGCCAACTGGCGCGACTTGAACTCTTCGTGAACGATGCAGGCACCATCCCACAGCAGCATGTCGGCGCCCGTCTGCTTCTGGATGTAGCGGCCCAGGTGCTGGTCCGGCCCCCAGATGATGGTTTCGCCGTTGTCCATCAGGCTCTCGACGATTTCCAGGGCGCAGCTGGAGGTCACCACCCAGTCGGCACGGGCCTTGACCGCCGCCGAAGTGTTGGCATAGACCACCACGGTACGTTCCGGGTGCTTGTCGCAGAATGCGGAGAACTCGTCCACCGGGCAACCCAGGTCCAGCGAGCAGGTCGCTTCCAGGGTCGGCATCAGCACGCGCTTTTCCGGCGTGAGGATCTTGGCCGTCTCGCCCATGAAGCGCACGCCGGCCACCACCACGGTGCTCGCCGGGTGGTTCTTGCCGAAGCGGGCCATTTCCAGCGAGTCGGACACGCAACCGCCGGTTTCCTCGGCCAGGGCCTGGATCACCGGGTCACAGTAGTAATGGGCAACCAGCACAGCGTCACGCGCCTTGAGTTCGGCGGCGATGGCGGCACGGTAGTCGGCCTCTTGCTCAGGCGTCAGCGGCTTGGGCTGCTTGGCATCGAGGTGGGCTTGGACCAAAAGGCGTTCGGAAATCTGGGTCATGATCGCTGGACCTGCAGGCGCTTGTGCGCGTAAGTCGAGTGTATCACCGAGCCCTGGCAAATCGGTTACAGGATCTGCGGGCAAGGCGCTGAACGGCGTTGCGGGCAGAGCCAAAGACCTTCTGCGGCCTCGGGTTTTTATGGGATGCCGAAGGCTACAGATAATCGGATGAATTCAAAAGGTTTTTTTAGTGAAACAAGGCACGGGGCGACAGGCCTGCCGCCCCGGGACCCGACATCAACCCTCGGTCGGCTGCATGGCCCCCAGGTTGGCCTGGATCAGGCTGGCGAACTGTTCGACGGTCATCTTCTGGCCATTGAACTCCACCATGCCGTCGGCGTAGTGCAGGCTGGCGAGGATATCGTTGCCCTTGACCGTGGCCATCTGGCTCTGCTGCGCCATCATGCCGACCATTTCACCGGCCTGGGACGCTTGCTGGGCCAGGACCTGGGCATCGCTCTGCCCTTCCAGGCGAGCCTGCAGCACCGCCAGGTCACCGATCATGGGCTTGGACAGCGAGACCTTACTCTGCACCTGGGCCACGATCTGCCGGTACAACTCATCGGCCGGTAATTCCAGCGAAGCCGGTTTGGTCAGGTCGACACTCAGGCTGAAGCGGCTTTCGCCATTGGCCGTCTTGAACGAGAAGTTGTCCAGGGCAATCTGGGGCTTGCCGGCCAGCACCTGTTGCAGGTTGGCGTGCATCTGCGCGGTCTCGGCTTCGCTCATCGGCAGCGCCGGCATGCCCTCACCCTGGGCCGAGGCTTCTTGCAACTGGGGCAGGTAGCCCTGGTACAGGGCGACCAGCGCCTGGGTGGCCGGGATGTCGATGTTCTTCACGCTCCAGGTCATTTCACCGGCGCCCACCGGCTTGCCATCGAAGTTGATGTCACCCACCTTGTAGACCATGGTGCCGGAGAACTTGCTGCCGTCGGCGCGGTACTCGTTGTTCTGTTCCAGGTGCTTCATCAGCAGCACTTTCTGCTGCTCGCCCAGGGTCGCACTGACCTCGCCCAGGCCCATGTTCATGGTGCCGACATAGAAACCGAAATCGGTCTTGCTCATGTCGCCGACCAGGTTCAGGCCCTTGAATTCCAGCTTCAGCGGCGCGCTGTCCGCATCGACCAGATCCAGGCTCAGGTTGGCCGAGCCACCACTGAACTTGATCTGCTCGGCATCCTTGGTGCCGGAGGCCTGGATTTCCAGGCCCGAGAACTTGATACGCGAACCGCCCGCCTCGGTCACTTCCATCGGCGGCATGATCAGCGTGCCGTCCGTCGAGCCGTCGTAACCCAGGCTGTTCTGGCCGTAGACCGGAGCAACATCGCCGCTGATGGCGAACCACTCGGCGGTGAGCGCGTCCTTTTCCAGGGCATAGTTGCTGGCCGCCATCACCGGCATGAGCTTCAACGCCTTCAACCGGCTCCAGGGCAAGGGACCGTGCTCGATGCGATCGACAAAGCCCAGCTCGAAGCTCTGCGGCTCGTCGCCGACCATCACGTCCTTGACCTTGACCCGGTAATGCGCGGTGCTCGAATACAGGTGCGACTCAAGCGACGTCAGCTCCAGGGTCACGCTGGCGCCCACCCCGGCCGACTGCTGGAGCTGGGCGTTGGCTTGTACCAGGGCCTGCTTGAGCACCTCCGGCAATTGCTTGCCGGTGTACCAGGCTCCCGCCGTGCAGACAGCAGCCACGGCAACCACCAGCCCTGAAAGTACACCCACTGTTTTCTTCATGAAATGATCCGCTTGTCCATTTTTAGGGAGTTGTTGCAGTACGGCCCGCAGCCTATTCGTTGACGTCCATGAACTCACGGGCCCAGACAATGTAGTCGCCCGGCACGGTGTAGGTATGGGTCAGTTCGGTGGCGCTGAGGTCCGAGGCGCTGCTGGTGATCCGGCGCTGCTCGCGCAGGCAGTCGTAGGTGGCCTTGATCGCCGCGAAGTAGGCGCCATGGCCGTCCACGGCAATGCGTACGCCCAGTTGCGCCAGGCGCGCATCGTCGTGCAGCTGCGGGTTGCCGTAGGTCACCAGCATCAGCGGCACGCTCAGGTGCGCGGCGATCTGCTCAAGGTGGTCGAAGTCGCGGATGCCGACCATGCACAGGGCATCGGCACCGGCATTCTGGTAGGCCACGGTACGGGCAATCACTTCCTCCACCGGAATCAGCGCGGCGTTGGTGCGGGCGATGATCGCCAGCTCCGGATCGACCCGCGCCTCCAGCGCCGCGCGGATCTTGCCGACGCCTTCGGCGATGCTCACCAGGTCCGTGGACTTGCGTCCGAACTGCGCCGGCAGCAGGGTGTCCTCGATGGTCAGCGCGGCGATCCCGGCGCGCTCGAGCTCGGTCACCGTACGCATCACGTTCAGGGCGTTGCCATAGCCGTGGTCGGCGTCGGCGATCACCGGCAACTGGGCCACCCGGCCGATGCGCGTGGCCTGCTCGGCGAACTCGCTCAAGGTGATCAGGGCAAAATCAGGTGCGGCCAGCACCTGCAAGGAAGCGACCGAACCGCCCAGGATACCCACCTCGAAACCCAGGTCGGCGGCGATTCGCGCCGACATCGGGTCGAACACGGAAGCCGTGTGGTAACAGGCAGGAGAAGCAAGGAGTTTACGAAACGCGCGACGCAGGTCTTGGTGGGAGGCTCTTGGCATGGTCTTTCCAACATATCGACTTCATTTATTGGACAGAACATACCACTGCAGGCCCTGTGCCGACAGGGTCAGATCGGCGGCTTTTGCCCGTTCAGCTGCGCCGTTGCGCACGTTTGAGGGTCTCGCTGGGCAACTCCTTGAACAGTTGCTGATAGCTGCTGGAGAACCTGCCCAGGTGCCAGAACGACCAGTGCATGGCCACTTCGGCCACGGTACTGCCCCCCGTCCGGCAACCAAGCAGCTCGCGACGTGCGCTGTTGAGCCTGCGCAGGCGCAGCCAGTGCGCCGGGGTCATGCCGGTGAAGGCTTTGAACGCCTGCTGCAACTGGCGCAAGGAAACCCCGGCCACCGCTGCCAGTTCAAGCAGGTTGAGGGTGTCTTCAGGGCAGTCGGCGGCCCACTCGCCGACCCTGCGCATGATCGTGCGCTCTTCGGCCCGCTTGCCCAAGGCGCCGCGGTCCAGGCGCACGCAGGCGTTATCGAGGATGAACAGGCAGTCTTCGAGCAGTTGTTCGGCCAGGGCATCGCGACCCGGCGTATCGATCGCCTGCTCCAGACGCGTCAGGGTGCCGCTCAGCCAGCGACCGAACAGCGCGTTCTGCATCGAGTTGAGCGGCGCCATGAACAAGCCTTCGAGGCGGGCGATGTCCAGGCGGTGGCGGCGGACGAATTCCGGACCGAACACCACGGCCACTTCCTGGTAGTTCTCCGGAGTGATCCAGATATTGCGGCTCTCGCCATTGAGCAGGTACAGGCTGTTGTCGGTGCGGTCGAAACAGAACGCCAGGGCACCGGGCGGCGCGCTGAAATTCTGCTCGACCCGGGTGTTCATGAACTCTTCGTAGACCTCGACACCCTGCAGGTCCAGGCAACGGACTTGACCGGCGAAATGCCCGGGTGACATCTGTTGGTAATGCTGGGTCCAGCTGGGCGTGGCACGCACCTGTTCGCCGACATCGGCAGTGCTGAAAGCCTGGACCTGGAACGGAGTGGGCGCTGTCATGAGCTGCTCATTACGCACTCTTTTGGTGCGTTTTATCCTGCCGAAAGTGGATAGATGGACACGCAAGTGTCGCCCAAGATAGCCCTCAACGCGCTGCAGGGGAAGTCGTCCAGGCGGCACACCGGCCTGGGAGGCCGGTCCTGGCGCGGAATAAAACCAACAACGAGGTCTTTATGAATGCCCCTTTCGATCAGCTTTCTGCGTGGCTGAAAGAACACAAGATTACCGAAGTCGAGTGCGTGGTCAGTGACCTGACCGGAATCGCCCGTGGCAAGATCGCACCCACCAACAAGTTCCTGCATGAGCGAGGCATGCGCCTGCCGGAAAGTGTGTTGTTGCAAACGGTAACCGGGGATTTTGTCGACGACGACATCTACTACGACCTGCTCGACCCTGCCGACATCGACATGGTCTGCCGCCCGGACTCGTCCGCGGTGTACATGGTGCCCTGGGCCCTGGAGCCGACCGCCATCGTCATCCACGACACCTTCGACAAGCAGGGCAATCCCATCGAGCTGTCGCCACGCAACGTCCTGAAAAAGGTCCTCAAGCTGTATGCCGAAAAGGGCTGGCAGCCGATCGTCGCTCCGGAAATGGAGTTCTACCTGACCCAGCGCTGTGAAGACCCCGACCTGCCCCTGCAGGCGCCGCTGGGCCGCTCCGGTCGCGCCGAAAGCGGACGGCAGTCGTTCTCCATCGATGCCGCCAACGAATTCGATCCGCTGTTCGAAGACGTCTACGACTGGTGCGAAGCCCAGGGCCTGGACCTCGACACCCTGATCCATGAGGACGGCCCGGCGCAGATGGAAATCAACTTCCGCCACGGCGACGCCCTGGACCTGGCCGACCAGATCACCGTGTTCAAGCGCACCCTGCGCGAGGCCGCGCTCAAGCACAACGTCACCGCCACCTTCATGGCCAAGCCAGTGGCCGACGAACCGGGCAGCGCCATGCACCTGCACCAGAGCGTGGTCGACATCGCCACCGGCAAGCCGATCTTCGTCGACGACAACGGGCAGATGAGCGAGCTGTTCCTGCAGCACATCGGTGGCCTGCAAAAGTACATCCCCAAGGTGCTGCCGATGTTCGCCCCCAACGTCAACTCGTTCCGCCGGTTCCTGCCTGATACCTCGGCACCGGTGAACGTCGAGTGGGGCGAAGAGAACCGCACCGTGGGCCTGCGCGTGCCGACCTCCAGCCCCGAGGCCATGCGCGTGGAAAACCGCCTGCCGGGCGCCGACGCCAACCCCTACCTGGCCATCGCCGCCAGCCTGTTGTGCGGCTATCTGGGCATGGTCGAGAAGATCAACCCCAGCGCCCCGGTCCAGGGCCGCGCCTACGAACGGCGCAACCTGCGCCTGCCGATCACCATCGAAGACGCCCTGGCGCACATGGAAGACTGCCCAAGCATCGAGCAGCACCTGGGCAGCAAGTTCGTACGCGGCTATGTGGCGGTCAAGCGCGCCGAACACGAGAACTTCAAGCGGGTGATCAGCTCCTGGGAGCGGGAGTTCCTGCTGCTCAGCGTCTGAGCCCTGCCACGCAGCAAACATCGATAAAACAATTTCAAGAGGTGTCGATATGCGTTCATTGAAAACAGTTGCAAGTGCAACCCTGGCGCTGCTGGTCAGCGCCGCGGCCCAGGCCCAGCCCAGTGTCAGCGTGTACAACTGGACCGACTACATCGGTGACACCACCCTGGCGGATTTCCAGGGCAGCACCGGTATCAAGGTCATCTATGACGTGTTCGACTCCAACGAAACCCTGGAAGGCAAGTTGCTGGCCGGTCGCACCGGCTACGACGTGGTCGTGCCTTCCAACCACTTCCTCGCCCGCCAGGTCGATGCCGGGGCCTTCCTCAAGCTGGACCGCGAGCAGTTGCCGAACTGGAAGAACCTCGACCCGCTGCTGCTCAAGGCGCTGGAGAACAACGACGCCGGTAACCAGCACTCGGTGCCCTACCTGTGGGGCACCAACGGCATCGGCTACAACGTCGACAAGGTCAAGCAGGTGCTGGGCATCGACCACATCGACTCCTGGGCGGTGATGTTCGAACCGGAAAACCTGAAGAAGCTCAGCCAGTGCGGCGTCTCCTTCATGGACTCGCCCGATGAGCTGTTCCCGGCAGTGCTCAACTACATGGGCATGGACCCGCGCAGCAGCAACCCCGAGGACTACAAGAAGGCCGAGGCCAAGCTGCTGACCCTGCGTCCCTACATCACCTACTTCCACTCCTCCAAGTACGTCTCGGACCTGGCCAACGGCGAGATCTGCGTGGCTTTCGGCTATTCCGGCGACGTGTTCCAGGCGGCCAACCGGGCCAAGGAGGCCAACAACGGTGTCAACGTGGCCTACTCCATTCCCAAGGAAGGCAGCAACCTGTGGTTCGACCTGCTGGCGATCCCGTCCGATGCCAGCAACCCGCAACAGGCCTATGCCTTCATCAACTACCTGCTCGACCCGAAGGTGATTGCCAAGGTCAGCGCCACGGTCGGCTATGCCAACGCCAACCCGGCGGCCAAGCAGTACATGGACGCCGAGCTGGTCGACAACCCCGAGATCTATCCACCCCAGGCGGTGCTCGACAAGCTGTACGTGTCCAACACCCCGACCCCGCAGATCATGCGCGTGATGACCCGCTCCTGGAGCAAAGTGAAGTCGAACAAATGAACCGGGAAGCCATCATGAATCCTGCTGCACAACACGCCAGTTCCTACTACCGGGCATCGGCCGGACCGATGCCCGAACATCCCCCCCTGACCGGCGACCTGACGGCCGATGTCTGCGTGGTCGGCGGCGGCTTCACCGGCGTCAACACCGCCATCGAACTGGCCCAGCGCGGGCTGTCGGTGATCCTCCTCGAAGCGCGGCGCATTGGCTGGGGCGCCAGTGGTCGCAACGGCGGGCAGTTGATCCGCGGCATTGGCCATGAGGTCGAGGGCTTTGCCCGCTATGTCGGCCAGGACGGAGTGAAGTACCTGCAACGGGCCGGAATCGAATCGGTCGAGGTGGTGGCCGAGCGCGTCCACGAGCACCGCATCGACTGCGACCTGCGCTGGGGCTTCTGCGAACTGGCCAACACCCCGGCCCAGTTCGCCGCCTTTCGCGCCGAGCAGGACAGTCTGGCCGAACTTGGCTACCGCCATGAAACCCAACTGGTGGGCCCCGCCGACATGCACCAGGTGGTTGCCTCCACGGCCTATGCCGGCGGCCTGATCGACCGTGGCTCGGGGCACCTGCACCCGCTCAACCTGGTACTGGGCGAAGCCCGCGTGGCCGCCTCCCTGGGTGTGCGCCTGTTCGAGCACAGCCCGGTGGTGGAAATCATTCACGGCACCACCGTGCAAGTGCGCAGCACCCATGGCAGCGTCCGGGCCGGCAGCCTGGTACTGGCCTGCAATGCCCACCTGGATGAGCTGGAGCCGCGCCTGAGCGGCAAGGTGCTGCCGGCCGGTAGCTACATCATCGCCACCGAACCGCTGTCGCCGGCCCAGGCCAAGGCGTTGATCCCGCAGAACCTTGCCCTGTGCGACCAGAAGGTCGGCCTGGACTACTACCGGCTCAGCGCCGACCGGCGCCTGCTGTTCGGCGGCGCCTGTCATTACTCCGGACGTGACCCGCTGGACATCGCCGCCTACATGCGCCCGAAGATGCTCAAGGTGTTCCCGCAATTGGCCGACACCCACATCGAATTCCAGTGGGGCGGCAAGATCGGCATCACTGCCAATCGCTTCCCCCAGGTCGGGCGCCTGTCCCAGCACCCCAACGTGTTCTACGCCCAGGGCTATTCGGGCCACGGTCTGAACGTCACCCACTGGACCGCCCGCCTGCTGGCCGAGGCGATCGATGCCGGGCACAGCCAGGGCATGGACGTGTTCAGCGCCGTACCGCACATGACTTTTCCCGGCGGCAAGGCCTTGCGCTCGCCCCTGCTGGCACTGGGGATGTTGTGGTACCGGCTGCGCGAGGCGCTGGGCTGATCCTGGCGCCCTGCGCGCCCCTGGGCCCGCTTGCCAGTACCGCAATTGCAGCTACTGTCAGTTATGTCCGGGTTGCGCTGTGCAACGGGCTTCAGGGAGATCGAACGATGGCGACAACGTACAAGCTCATGCTATCGGCGGCGCTGTTGCTGGCGCTGGCCGGGTGCACCAGCATCGACGCACGCACCACCGAGTATGTCGGCGTGCCCCACGCCGCGCCCACCAGTGCCGCCAACGTCGAAGTCTTGCGTCGCGAGCCCCTGCGCCCCCACACCCGCCTGGGCGAAATCGTCGTCGATGCCAGCATCGACCCGGCACCGCCGATCGCCGACGTCGAACAGAAGCTGCGCACCGAGGCCGCCACCATCGGCGGTGATGCGGTGGTGGTGGTCTACGACGGCATCGCACCGGTTTCCGCCTATGTCAGCGGGCCGTTGTGGAGCCGCGATGTGCACGCCATCGACGGGCGCAAGCTCAAGGGCATTGTCATCAAGTACCAGTAGTGCAAACGCGAGCGGGTCATGAGCCATCCGGTCACTGTGCTGCCTGCCTTGCTGCTGGTGCTGTGCGCCGGCAGCGCCCGGGCCGAATTCAATGCCAGCCTCGACGAGGCCAGGCAGATCGCCACGGAGGCCTATCTCTATGGCTATCCGGTGGTGGAGACCTACAAGGTGCTCTTCACCCAGGCCGTGGACCGCGGCAGCCCGGGCTTCAAGGCGCCGTTCAACCAGATCGCCAGCAGTGCCAGGGTCTTCGCCCCGAAAGACACCGGCGTCATCACCCCCAACCCCGATACGGCCGACTCATACCTGTGGATGGACCTGCGCAGCGAACCGTTGGTGCTGACCCTGCCGGCCATTACCCCCGACCGCTACAACGCGGTACAACTGATCGACCTCTACAGCCAGAACTTCGCCTACCTGGGCACCCGCAGCACCGGTAACCAGGGCGGCCGCTACATGATCGCCGGGCCCGACTGGCAAGGCCCGGTTCCGGACGGTATCGACAAGGTGATCCACAGCCAGAGCCAGATCGTCCATGCCCGCTACAGCACCCAGCTGTTCAATGCAGACGACCTGGAGAACGTCAGGGCGATTCAACGGGGCTACGAGGTCGAACCACTGAGCAGCTTTCTCGAACAGTCGCCGCCCCCCGTCCTGCCTGCCGTGGCCTGGATCCGGCCCGAGGGCAACGTCAGCGATAGCCCGGCGTTGTTTCGCTACCTGAATTTCATGATGGCGTTCGCCCCGCCGCTGGACAGTGAAAGCGAGCTGCTGCAACGCTTCAGAAAGATCGGCATCGACACCGACAAACCCTTCGAGGAAATCAGCCTGGATAACGCCCAGCGGCGGGCCTTGCAGGCCGGCATAGAAGACGGCGAGGCCGCGTTTGCCGAGCTCAGGAATATCGACATCGTCACCCACCAGGTCAGCAGCGCCGACCTGTATGGCAGCCCGGAACACTTGAACGGCAATTACCTGTATCGCTATGCCGGAGCCAGGCTGGGCCTGTTCGGCAACTCGGTCGAAGAGGCCAGCCAGATGGATTACGTCACTGACGCCAGTGGCCAGCCGCTCGATGCCGGCAAGCACAACTACACCCTGCACTTCGCCAAGGGCCAGCTGCCCCCGGCCAGGGCCTTCTGGTCACTGACGCTGTACGACGGCGCCAGCCAGCAACTGGTGGACAACCCCCTGGATCGCTATCAGGTCAACTCGCGCATGCTCGATCAACTGAAGAAAGATCCCGACGGGGGCCTGACCCTCCACCTGCAACACAACGCTCCTGGCAATGACCTGCAAAGCAACTGGCTGCCGGCGCCTGAAGGTCGCTTCTACGGCGTACTGCGCCTGTACATGCCCGGCCCCCAGGTCGCCAGCGGACAATGGAAACAGCCACCGCTGACGCCCACGGCCAAGTGACTCACCCCGCCGCCGGCAGCACGCTCAACGGATCGACCGGCTTGCCGTTCTGGCGGATCTCGAAGTACAACTGCGGGCGGTCAGCCTCCAGGTCGCCCGCCTCGGCAATCTTCTGGCCCTTGCTCACCGTCTGCCCTTCCTTGACCAGCAACTTGCTGTTGTGGCCATAGACACTGGCGTGCGAGGTGCCGTGCTGAAGAATGATCAGGTTGCCATAGCCACGGATATTCGTCGCGAACGCCACCTTGCCGCCCAGGCTGGCATAGACCGGCTGCCCCTGGGTGGCGGCAATGCGAATGCCCTTGCTGAGTTTGTCGGCTGCCGAATAACGACCGATTACCGCCCCCCCTTTCAACGGCCAGTCCCAGCCGCGCAAGGTCACCTGGGTGGACGACACAGGCTTGCTGGTGGTCCTGGCAGCGGTCCTGGCCGGTGCCGTGCCCCCGCCGAAGCGGATGGTCTGCCCCACATTCACCGCATAGGGCGGGCTGATGCGGTTGTAGCGCGCCAGTTCCTTGAACTCCCACCCGTGGCGCGAGGCGATCGAATACAGGGTATCGCCCCGCTTGACCTTATAGGTGCCGCTGACGACCTTGTGGGCTGAAGTGCCTGGGCTGGTTGGATGGGAACTGCACGCGGATATCGCCAGCAACACGGCGATCACAATAAACCTGAAAAACACACCACTTCCTTTGCCCGGGGACGCCATTGACGAGGTGGCTACTATAAATCACTCCGTGGCCGCGCATTGCATGTGAACGCTGCAACCTGCCTGCTTCCGCATGAGCCGTAACATTTGCTGACATTTGCTGTTTGTGCAAACAATTCTCAGTTGCTGATGGTAGGGCGTATTATTGATAGAGCTTCTCAATAACAACTGAAATTTGCTCTCATCAGGTCGTTCCTCACATGACAAGCCCGCTCGTGCCCACTCGCTCCGCCCGCCCGTTGATGCTGTCTGCCCTTGGCCTTGCCGTTGCTTCCTCCACCAGCCTGGCGCTCGCCGAGCAAAGCGGCCAGAAGCCCTTGCAACTGGACAACATCAACGTCGACGCCAAGCCCGAAAGCACCTACAAGACCGAACGCTCGGCCTCCAGCAAAATCGCCACGCCGCTGCTCGATACCCCCCAGACCATTACCGTGGTGCCGGCCCAGATCATCCAGGAACAACAGGCGCTGAGCCTGCGCCAGGTACTGTCCAACGTCTCCGGGATTACCTTCAACGCCGGTGAAGGTGGTGGCGGCTCCGGTGACAGCATCAACATTCGCGGCTTCTCGGCCAACAGCAACATCCAGATCGACGGCCTGCGCGACAGCGCCCAGACCAGCCGTACCGACACCTTCAACATCGAACAGGTCGAAGTCATCAAGGGCCCCAACTCGGTGTTCGGCGGTGCCGGCACCACGGGCGGCAGCATCAACATCATCAGCAAGCAACCACAGGATCGCGCCTTCACCCGCCTGGGCGGCAGCGTGGGCACCGACAACTACTACCGCATGACCCTGGACAGCAACCAGCCACTGGAAGGTGTGGGTGACGACAGCGCGTTCCGGATCAACCTCATGGGCCATCAGAACGATGTGGCCGGTCGCGACGAAATCGATCGCGAGCGCTGGGGTGTCGCGCCGTCCCTGCGCCTGGGCCTGAACGAATCCACGCGCCTGACCCTGAGCGCCTTCCACCAGGTCGACGACAACCTGCCCGACTACGGCGTACCGGCCCTGGACGGCAAGAAACTCGGTGGCGTCAGCCGCGAGGACTATTTCGGCTGGAAGAACCTCGACAAGGAGGAAATCGAACAAAGCGCGTTCACGGCCAACTTCGAACACGACTTCAACGACAACCTGCGCCTGCAGAACCTCACCCGCTTCAGCCACATTGCCCGCGACACCGTGGTCTCAGCCTCCCACGTCAACACCGAGGGCGTGCCTGCGGGTCGTTACCGCCCGGCCGGGCCGCAAGGCTATGGTCGCGACGCCACCACCGAGATGTGGATCAACCAGACCAACCTGATCAGCAACTTCAATGTGCTGGGCATGCGCCACGACCTGGTCACCGGCATGGAAGTCTCGCGCGAGACCATGGACCTGAAGACCTACGGTTACGGCCTGAGCAACGCCCTGTACCCGAGCAATGGCTACGACCTGAGCAACCCGCCAGGCCACTGGTCGGGCCCGAAGAACAAGTCCACCACCAGCTACACCGACACCGAACTGACCGACCAGGCGCTGTATGTGTTCGACACCATCGCCCTGCACGAGCAGTGGGACCTGAACCTGGGGCTGCGCTACGACAAGTTCAAAGGCGAAGCCAAGGGCTACTCCGCCGCGCACGTGAAGACGTCCGACTTCGAGTCCACCGACGAGAAACTCAGCGGTCGCGCCGGCCTGGTCTACAAACCGACCGACAACGGTCGTATCTACCTGGCCTGGGGCAACTCGTTCAACCCGTCGGCTGAAAGCCTGGCGTCCAGCGGTGGTGGCCTGACCGCAGCCACCGAAGACCTGTCCCCGGAGAAAAACGAGACCTGGGAACTGGGCACCAAGTGGGAGTTGCTGGACAAGCGTCTGGAGCTGGATGCGGCACTGTTCCGCGTAGAGAAGACCAACGCCCGCGAAACCATGGCCGACGGCTCCACCCAGCTGGCCGGCAAGCAGCGCGTGCAAGGTGTGGAAGTGGGTGTGACCGGTCACATCACCGATCAGTGGGACGTGTTCGCCAACTACACCTTCCTCGACAGCGAAACACTCGATGCCGCCGACACTGCCGCCGGTATCGCCCGTGAAGGCCAGGCGCTGGGCAACACCCCGCCGCGCTCGTTCAACCTCTGGACCACCTACGAGCTGCCTGCTGGCTGGAGCCTCGGTTACGGCGCACGCTACGTCAGCGAGCGCAACGTGACCTCCAGCACCACCGCCAAACTGGATGACTACTGGGTGCACAACGCCATGGTCGCCTACCAGGTCAACGAGCACCTCGACCTGCAGCTGAACGTCAACAACCTGTTCGACAAGGACTACGTCGAGCGTGTGCGTCAGCAGAACGGTACCAATGCTCGCTCGTCGGCCATCGAGTATGGCGACGCACGTTCGGCGATCCTGTCGGCCACCTACGCGTTCTAAGTCAACACCAACGCCGCTCCTACAGACCTCTGTAGGAGCGGGCTTGCCCCGCGATTGCGAGATGCCTGACACACCGCAATCGCGGGGCAAGCCCGCTCCTACGGTTTTTTGCGATGGAAACGAAAAAGCCCGCGTCCTTCTCAGGACGCGGGCTTTTTCTTACTGCATGTGGTGGGTCGTGTAGGATTCGAACCTACGACCAATTGGTTAAAAGCCAACTGCTCTACCAACTGAGCTAACGACCCGTTGGATGAGGCGTATAATACTGATTTCTAAGAGGAAATCAACACCCCATCGCAAAAAAACTTAAAAATATCGGGTCGGGTCCTCGACACCGGCCGCTTTGAAACCGTCGGCACGCAGGCGGCAGCTGTCGCACTTACCGCAGGCACGGCCATCATCGTCGGCCTGATAGCAGGAAACGGTCAGGCTGTAGTCCACGCCACGGGCCATGCCCGCCTGGACGATCTGGGCCTTGCTCAGGTTCTGCAACGGCGCCTGGATACGGAAGCCCTGGCCTTCGACACCGGCCTTGGTGGCAAGGTTAGCCATGCGTTCGAAGGCCTCGACGAACTCCGGACGGCAGTCGGGGTAGCCGGAATAGTCCACGGCGTTCACACCGATGAAAATGTCCCGTGCCTGCAGCACTTCGGCCCAACCCAGGGCCAGGGACAGGAACACGGTGTTACGCGCTGGCACGTAAGTGACCGGGATGCCTTCAGTCGGCGCTTCGGGCACATCGATACTGCTGTCGGTCAACGCCGAACCACCGATACCGTCCAGGTTCAGGCCAATGACCTTGTGCTCGACCACACCCAGATCACGGGCGACCCGCGCGGCGGCATTGAGCTCGGCACGATGGCGCTGGCCGTAGTCAAAACTCATGGTGTAGCAGCTGTAGCCCTCGGCCTTGGCCATGGCCACCACCGTGGCCGAGTCCAGGCCACCGGAAAGCAGGATTACCGCACGTTTCTCAGTCATTGCATTCACTCCTGTCAGCGTCCCGGTTCGTCGTTCCAGAGCAGCTTGTGCAACTGCATCTGGAAGCGAACGGGCAAATTATCGGCCACGATCCAGTCGGCCAGGTCCGTGGCGCTCACCTGGTGGTGGCTTGGCGAGAACAGCACTTCGCCTGCGCGCTTTTCCAGACCGTACTGAATGAGTTTGGACACCGCCCAGTCATAGTCCTGGCGAGAACAGATGACGAACTTGACCTGATCGTTGGGGGTCAGCAGCTCGATGTTCTCGTAACGGTTACGGTGCGCTTCCTCGGAGCCTGGCGTCTTCAGGTCGACGACACGGCTGACCCGGGCATCGACCCTGGAAATGTCCAGGGCACCGCTGGTCTCCAGCGAGACCTCGTAGCCGGCGTCGCACAGCTGCTCGAGCAGTGGAATGGCGTTGGGTTGGGCCAGTGGCTCACCCCCGGTGACGCAGACATAACGCGGCTTGAAGCCGGCGACCTGCTCGAGGATGGAGTCCAGGGTGCGGATGCTGCCGCCGCTGAAGGCGTATTCGCTGTCGCAATACTGGCAGCGCAGCGGGCAGCCGGTGAGACGGACAAATACCGTGGGCAGCCCAGCGGTTCGCGTTTCACCCTGCAACGAGTAAAAAACTTCGGTAATACGTAATGTGTCTTGCATAGTCGCCACGGGCGTAACAGCTAAACAGGCTGTCCGCCTCCGTCAGGCACTGCAGCGAACCCGGCATCGCGTAGTTCGATACAGCGTGCATCAATAAAAAGGGCAGAGATTGTAACGAAAAAACCCGCGACAAGCGCGGGTTTCTTCAAAGCGGCGGGATCAGAGCTTCTGCAGGTCCCGCTGGGCCAGTTGAGCAGCCGAGGTACCGGGGTACTGGGTGACCACCTGTTGCAGGATGCCCTTGACCCGGTCGGTATGCCCCAGGCGGCGCTCCACATCGGCCAGCTTGTACAGCGAATCCGGCACCTTGTTGTGCTTGGGATACAGCTGGCTGACCTTGGCGAAGGCTTGCCCTGCAGCTTGCAGGTCACCTTTGGCCAGGTTCACTTCACCCAGCCAGTACTGGGCATTGCCGGCGTACTGGCTATTGGGGTACTTGCGCAGGAAGGCGTTGAACGCCTGGCTGGCCTTGTCGAAATCCTTGGCTTTGATCAGGTCGAAAGCAGCATCGTAGTAGAGCTTTTCTTTGGCCGGATCGCCAGGTTCGCTGCTGGCTGCAGCCTGGCCTGCGGCAGCACCGGCAGCACCGGCAGCCGCGCCTGCAGCGGCACCGGCGGCTTCGCCACCGGCAGGAGAATTGGTAGGAGTGGCGGCAGGTGCAACACCGCTTCCAATACGCCGATCCAGGTCCTGGTATCGCTCCAGGCTTTCCTGTTTCATGCGGGCTACATCATTCTGCAGCTCTTCGATAATGCCTTGTTGACGCGCAATCTGCTCCTGCATCTGCTGCAGTTGCAGGAACAGCTGACCCTGTGCCGAGGCAGGGGCCGTAACCCCTCCCCCGGCATAGGCGCCGTTCGTACCATAACCCGATGGCGGATAGCTGCTTGCGCCGCTATAGCCAGCGTTGTCATCAACAACAGGAACCTCAGCCAATGCCACCAGGGGCAGGCTGAGCGCCAGGACGGTTACAGCACGACGGCAAATTCGCATATCGAATTACTTACGCAGTTCGACGCGACGGTTCTGAGCCCAGGACTGCTCGTCGTTGCCGGTAGCAACTGGACGCTCTTCGCCGTAGGAAACCAGTTCCAGCTGGGCAGGAGAAACGCCTTGCAGGACCAGGTAGCGCTGAACGGCTTTCGCACGACGCTCGCCCAGAGCCATGTTGTATTCGCGAGTACCACGCTCGTCGGTGTTGCCTTCCAGGACGACGCGAGCGCCGTTGCCTTTCAGGTCCTTGGCGTGAACGTCCAGAGCGCGCATGGCTTCTGGTTTCAGGTCCGAGCTGTCGTATTCGAAGTAGAAGGTGGTGATTGCGCGCAGAGCTGCTTCTTCGCTCAGGCTGCCGTCAACAGCGCCAGTGTTGGCACCGTAACCAGCGTTCGGGTCGACAGCGCCTTGACCTGCGTCGTCACCGCCTTTGGAAGAGCAACCTACAGCCACGGCCATGGCCAGGGCCAGCGCAGCAAACTTACCAAACTTCAGCATTTCCATCGTGAAACTCCTAATGAACCCCAGTGTGTTAAGTAAAACGTAAAGCGCCGCGTCAGTTCAGGTAAGGGGACCAGGACGGTTCTCTGACTTCGCCTTGAGCGGTAGGAAGCGGGAGCCTCACGCGTCCGTTGAGGGACACGAGCATCAAGACTCCCCGGCCCTGCTGGCGGGTGGCGTAGATTAGCATGGTGCCGTTTGGCGCAACAGTGGGAGACTCATCAAGACTTGTTTCCGAGAGAATCTTTACACTGCCGCGTTGCAAATCTTGAGCAGCCACTTTGAAGTTGGTGAAACCTTGTTGACGATGAATCATCACCAGGGTCTTTTCATCAGCCGACAATTTAGGGTTGGCATTGTAGTTACCAACGAAAGTTACACGTTCGGCACCACCACCAGAAACACTGGTTTTATAGATCTGTGGTTTGCCACCGCGGTCGGAAGTGAAATAAATGGTCGAACCATCTTTACCCCAGAACGGTTCGGTATTGATGCCAGGACCTGCAGTCACGCGCGACAGTTGACGCGAACCCATGTTCATCACGTAGATGTCCGGGTTGCCGTCCTTGGACAGCACGAACGCCAGGCGCGAACCATCCGGCGACCAGGCTGGTGCACCGTTGAGGCCTTCGAAGTTGGTGATCTGCTCACGACGGCCGGTATCGATGTGCTGGACGAAGATGCGCGGACGCTTCTGCTCGAACGACACATAGGCGATGCGCTTGCCATCGGGGGCGAAGCGTGGCGACAGGATTGGCTCGCGGGACTGCAGCAGGGTCACTGCACGGGCACCGTCGTAGTCCGAACGCTGCAGGGTGTAACGGGTATTGTTGACCCCGAAGCGCTCTGCGGTCACGTACAGCATGCGGGTGGAGAATGCACCCTTGATGCCGGTGAGCTTCTCGAACGACTGGTCGGCAATGTAGTGCGACATGTCGCGCAGTTGGTCGGCGCTGCCCGAAACGCTGCCGGTCAGCACTTGCTGCTCGGTGGCGACGTTGAACAGTGCGTACTGCACCTGCAGGCGGCCGCCGGCAGGCACGATGCTACCGACCATGACGTACTGGGCGCCCAGGGCTTTCCAGTCACGGAAGATCACTTCGCTGGCCTGGCTCGGCTGGCTGATCATGTTCTGCCGCGGGATCGGCGAGTAATAACCGGAGTTGCGCAGGTCATTGCCGATGATGTCAGCCATGTCTTCAGGCAGCACGCTACCGCCCTGCAGGCCGAAAGGCACGACCGCGATCGGGGTGGCTCGGTCACTGCCGCTGGTGACCAGGATGTTCTTTTCTTCTGCCACGGCCATGCCTGCTACACAGCAGAGCGCGACCAGCAGTCCTCGAAGAAGTTTAATCACAAGGCTAGATCCTCAGGTGTGAATGTCATCTTGAATGAACGATAGGGATTGAATTCGCTCGGTTTCAAGCCCTGCATTTCGGTTAAACGACCAATGTTCTTGACCGCGGCAACTGCCGAACTGTCAAACGGACCATCGCCACTTGAGCGGGCTACGCTCACCGAGGTAATGGTGCCATCGGGCAGCATGCCGATCTGCAGAACCACCGTCATGTTCTTGCGTGCAGAAGGTGGACGTGCCCAGCCTTCGGCCGCACGTGCACGGATCAGGTCGTCGAAGTCGCCGGCCACCTGGTCACCCTGCTCGTCAGCCAGGGCCTGCTGCCGTTCGGTGGTGTCGGACAGAAGCTCGGCCAGGGCCTGGGCTTTCTTGTCTTCCGCCGCCTTGCGGGCTGCATCCTGTGCCTTCTTCTTGGCCGCATCTGCTGCAGCTTTCTTCTTGGCCTCTTCGGCGGCTTTTTTCTTCGCCTCTTCAGCCACCGCTTTTTTCTTCGCGTCCTCGGCCGCCTTCTTCTTGGCGTCCTCGGCTGCTTGCTTCTTGGCTTCTTCAGCCGCCAGTTTCTTGGCCTCTTCCTCAGCCTTTTTCTTGGCTTCCTCTTCGGCCTTCTTCTTGGCGATGTCAGCCTGCTTCTCGGCAGCCTTCTTGGCTTCTTCGGCTTTCTTGGCCTCGGCGGTCTTCTTCGCTTCGTCAGCCTTCTTGGCTTCCTCGGCTTTCTTGGCCTCGGCTTCGGCGCGTGCCTCTTCCGCTTTTTGAGCGGCTTCCTCTTTCTTTTGTTCCGCAGCCTTCACGGCCTGCTGCTCGACCTTCTTCTGCTCCATCTGCTCGACTTCGGTCTGGCGCGAAGCGGTTTTCTTCGCTTCACCCGCAATCTTCTGATTGGTCTGGGTGGTGGCCTGACTCTTGGACTTCAGCTGGTACAGCGTCGCCTGGACAATAGGCTTGGACGGCGGCAGTTCCGGGGTGAAGGCAAAGCTGACGAACAGCATGGCGAACACCAGGACGTGCAGCGCAATGGCCCAGACACTGGGCCAGAAATAGCTTTCCGAGGCGGATGGCTCTCGCTGTTGCATCAGGGCGCCTCGGTAATCAGGCCAACGTTACCGACACCTGCCTTCTGCAACCCGCCCATGGCACCCATGACCGCGCCGTAGTCGACGGACTTGTCGCCACGGATGAAGACCTGGGTCTGTTTGCCCTGGTCACGTCCGGCGGCGATGATCTTGGTCACGGCGTCGGTCATTTGCGGCAAGGTCATGGCCTTGTCCATTTGCTTGTCGGTGTCGACTTCGCTGCCAAGGTTCCAGTAGTAGGTCTTGTCAGCCTTGATCGAAATGGTCAGGACCTGGACGTTGTTGTCCTGCGGCAAGGCTTCGCTGGAAACCTTGGGCAGGTCAACCTTCACACCCTGGTTGAGCATCGGTGCGGTCACCATGAAAATGACCAGCAGTACCAACATCACGTCGATGTAGGGCACCACGTTCATCTCGGCGACCGGCTTGCGTTTGTGGCGAACTCGGGCCATGGGCTTTTACCTGATCACTCTTCGCTGGTGTGCACTTTGCGGTGCAGGATGGCCTGGAACTCGTCGGCAAACGTGTAGTAACGACCGATCAGCACTTCACTGCGGGCAGCAAAGCGGTTGTAGGCGATGACCGCTGGAATGGCTGCGAACAGACCGATGGCGGTGGCGATCAGTGCTTCGGCAATACCCGGGGCAACGGTGGCCAGGGTGGCTTGCTGGGCGCTGGCCAGGCCACGGAAGGAGTTCATGATGCCCCAGACAGTACCGAACAGGCCGATGTACGGGCTGGTGGAACCGACGGTGGCCAGGAACGGCAGGCTCTGCTCGAGCTTTTCTTCCTCACGGGAGATGGCGACGCGCATGGCCCGGCCAACGCCTTCCATGACCGCATCCGGGTCGACACCCGGCTGCTGGCGCAGGCGGGAGAATTCCTTGAAACCGGCGCGAAAGACCTGCTCGACACCCGAGTCCGGATCAGGGTTGCTGCCCGCCTGGCGGTACAGCTTGGACAGGTCGATACCCGACCAGAAACGCTCTTCAAAGCTGTCCAGGGCGCGACGACCTGCGCGCAGCATGGTGCTGCGCTGGAAAATCATGATCCATGACGTTACCGATGCGGCCACCAGAGTCAGCATCACCAGCTGTACCACGATGCTGGCATTGCTGACCAAGCTCCACATGGAGGTATGGTCGACGACGTTAGCTTCCACGCTTAATCTCCTGCATTTGAATGAGTACCCGGATCGCCCGCTTCGGCAAAGGCCGCTCGCAGCGCTTGGGGAATGGCCCGGGGTTTGAAAGTATCGGCGCGCACACAGGCCACCAGGAACTGCCCTTCGCAGAGCAGCGTTGCATCTTTTTCGCGCCAGACCTGCTGCACGAAGCGCAGGCTGGCGCGGTTCAATTCAAGCACTTGCGCGGTGACCCGCAATTCGTCGTCCAGCCGCGCTGGCGCGTGATAGCGCGCTTCGCTGGAGTGGACCACGAACAGCAGGTTCTCCTGCGCCAAGGCCGACTGGGCAAAGCCCAGCGCGCGTAACCGCTCGGTGCGGGCACGCTCCATGAATTTCAGGTAATTGACGTAATACACCACGCCGCCCGCATCGGTGTCCTCGTAATAGACCCGACAACGGTGTGCGAACGGCTCTAGCCCATTTTGCGCGCGCATACTCTAGTGCTTACTCCTCAGCTTGCCAATCCGCCCCGGCAACTGTTTTTCATCGATTATGTCGTATTGCCAGCGTGGTCCTTCCGTGACAGCCGATAGGACCACAAAAATGCTGGATAAATCTGTCATTCATCGGTCTGTGCGGAAAAACCTTCACCGCCGGCCGATTCACCAAGGCGATTGGGGATGTTCAGGCCGAAATGCAGGTAGGCGTGGCGGGTCACCACCCTGCCCCGTGGCGTGCGCATGATGTAGCCCTGCTGGATCAGGTAGGGCTCGAGCACGTCCTCGATGGTATGGCGCTCTTCGCTGATGGCTGCCGCCAGGCTGTCGACGCCCACCGGGCCGCCATCGAATTTCTCGATCATGGCCAGCAGCAGGCGCCGGTCCTGGTGATCGAAGCCACGCTCGTCGACATCCAGCAGGTTCAGCGCCATGTCGGCGATCGACTTGGTGATCTGCCCCTTGCCACGCACTTCGGCAAAATCCCGCACCCGACGCAACAGGCGGTTGGCGATACGCGGGGTACCACGGGCGCGCCGGGCGATCTCGAAGGCACCTTCGTCTTCGATCGGCAGGCCAAGGATACCGCCAGAACGGCTGACGATGGTGGCCAGGTCGTCGGTGTTGTAGAACTCCAGGCGCTGGACGATACCGAAACGGTCGCGCAGCGGGTTGGTCAGCATGCCGGCACGGGTGGTGGCGCCCACCAGGGTGAAAGGCGGCAGGTCGAGCTTGATCGAGCGCGCCGCCGGCCCTTCGCCGATCATGATGTCGAGCTGGAAGTCTTCCATGGCCGGGTACAGCACTTCCTCGACGACCGGCGACAGACGGTGGATTTCGTCGATGAACAACACGTCATGCGGTTCGAGGTTGGTGAGCAGCGCCGCAAGATCGCCCGGACGCTCGAGGATCGGCCCGGAGGTGCTCTTGATCGACACCCCCATTTCCTGGGCAATGATATTGGCCAGGGTGGTCTTGCCCAGCCCCGGCGGCCCGAAGATCAAGGTATGGTCGAGGGACTCGCTGCGCCCGCGGGCAGCCTGGATGAACAGCGCCATCTGTTCGCGCACGACAGGCTGGCCGATGTATTCGGCCAGGCGCAGCGGACGGATGGCCCGGTCCTGGACTTCTTCGCGGTCGCGCCCGGTGGCGGCTATCAGTCGATCGGCTTCAATCACTTAGATCATTCCCTTCAGGCTGCGACGGATCAGCTCTTCGCTGCTCAGGCCCTTGACCCCGACTGCGGCCACGGCCTTGCTGGCTTCCTGCGGCTTGTAGCCCAGGGAAACCAGCGCGCTGACCGCATCGGCTTCGGCAGTGGAGACCGTGGCCAGCGGCAACGGCCCATCGGACACCAGGGCGAACATGGCCGGTGAGGTTTCCCAGGCCTTGAAGCGGTCCTTGAGCTCGACCAGCAGGCGCTCGGCGGTCTTTTTACCGACACCCGGCACCTTGACCAGCGCCGAGGTATCCTGGGCTTGCACACAGCGCACCAGTTCGTCGGCATCCAGGCCCGACATCAGCGCCAGGGCCAACTTGGGGCCGACGCCGTTGAGGCGGATCAGCTCGCGGAACAGCTCACGCTCGCGCTTCTCATGGAAGCCATACAGCAGATGGGCATCCTCGCGCACCACCAGGTGGGTATGCAAGGTCACCGCCTCGCCGACCTTGGGCAGGCGATACAGGGTGGTCATCGGCACTTCGAGCTCATAGCCCAGGCCGTTGACATCGACAATCAGGTGCGGCGGCTGTTTTTCAGCCAGCGTACCGCGCAAACGTCCAATCACGTTGCAATCCTTCCTCATGGGCGCCGGCAAGCGACCGACCAACCCTAACAGCAAATGCAATGGCCGATGGCATTGCCCGGTCAAAATTTGTTTCAGTGCGTGATGCTATCAGAGACGCAAGCGTCCGCTACGCCGGCGTGCCGTGCCCAGGCCGTGGGGCACCAGGCTTGAACGGGTATGGGCGTGGCACAGGGCGATGGCCAGGGCATCGGAGGCGTCGATCTGCGGTTTCTGGGTCAGCTTGAGCAGGTGCATGACCATCATCTGCACCTGTTCCTTGTTGGCCCCACCGGTTCCGGCAACCGCCTGCTTGACCTGGGTGGCACTGTACTCGGCGATCTCCAGCCCCGCCTCCACCGCCGCAACGATGGCCGCCCCACGAGCCTGGCCGAGCTTGAGCGCCGAGTCGGCGTTGCGCGCCATGAAGACCCGCTCGATGCCCATGGTCACCGGTCCGTACTGCGAAATGATTTCACTCACGCCGCGAAAAACGATCTGCAAGCGCTCGGGCAACTCGCCGCTACCGGTTCGAATGCAGCCGGAGGCCACGTATTCGCAGCCCCGCGTGCCCTGGCGCACCACGCCATAGCCGGTGATGCGCGAGCCAGGGTCGATACCAAGAATCAGAGTCATAACGCCTGCATATCAGATGACGCGTTTGCACGTCGTTGCAAAGACAGAAGCCGGACCCGCTTGCAGCGCTGAGCGACTGCAGGTGGATCCGGCTTCAAACCAGCCAGGGCTGTACCTTAGCCGAGTTTTTCCATGACTTCGTCAGGAATCTCGGCATTGGAGTAGACGTTCTGCACGTCGTCCAGGTCCTCGAGCATGTCGATCAGCTTGAGCACCTTCTGCGCACCGTCCAGGTCCAGTTCGGCACTGGTGGTCGGCTGCATGACGATTTCCGCGTCCGCCGCCTTGAAGCCCGCCTCTTCCAGCGCGTTGCGCACGGCGTAGAAGCTGGAGAAGGAGGTGAAGACATCGAACGAACCGTCGTCATTGCCGACCACGTCGTCAGCGTCGGCTTCCATCGCCGCTTCCATCAGTGCGTCTTCGTCGATGCCGGCGGCAAAGCTGATCTGCCCCTTGCGCTCGAACAGGTAGGCTACCGAACCATCGGTGCCCAGGTTGCCACCGCACTTGCTGAAGGCATGGCGCACGGCCGCAGCGGTACGGTTGCGGTTGTCGGTCATGGCCTCGACCATGATCGCCACGCCACCCGGACCGTAGCCTTCGTAGCTGAGCTCTTCGACGTTGTCGGCTTCGTTGGTGCCAGCACCACGGGCAACCGCGCGATCGATGATGTCGCGGCTCATGTTGGCACCCAGCGCCTTGTCCAGGGCCAGGCGCAGACGCGGGTTGGAGGCTGGATCGCCACCGCCCTGCTTGGCGGCGACGGTCAGCTCACGAATCCACTTGGTGAAGATCTTGCCCCGCTTGGCATCCTGGCGCTCTTTGCGGTGCTTGATGTTTGCCCATTTGGAATGACCTGCCATAACGCACTCCGAATCCTTTGAAACAATGCCACGCCCCTGCCAGGCACACGTCCGGGCAGGGGCCTTAAAATCCGTATCGCTGAACGCAAAGGCGCATCCATGTGGATGCGCCCGGGGTCCGCTTACTCAGCCTTGGGCTGTTCGCGCAGGCGGATGTGCAACTCGCGCAGGGCCTTGGCATCGACCAGGCCAGGGGCCTGGGTCATGACGCAGGCAGCACTCTGGGTTTTCGGGAAGGCGATGACTTCACGAATCGACTGGGCGCCGGTCATCAGCATGACCAGACGGTCCAGGCCGAAGGCCAGGCCGCCGTGCGGCGGTGCGCCGAACTTCAGGGCGTCGAGCAGGAAGCCGAATTTCTCTTCCTGTTCGGCCGCTTCAATACCCAGCAGACGGAACACCGCCTGTTGCATTTCCTTGCGGTGGATACGGATCGAACCGCCACCCAGTTCGGTACCGTTGAGGACCATGTCGTAGGCACGCGACAGCGCGGTGGCCGGGTTGGCCTCCAGCTCTTCGGGCGTGCACTTGGGCGCGGTGAACGGGTGGTGCAGCGCAGTGAAGCTGCCGTCGTCGTTCTCTTCGAACATCGGGAAGTCGACGACCCACATCGGTGCCCACTCGCAGGTGTGCAGGTTGAAATCGTTACCGACCTTGATCCGCAGGGCGCCCAGCGCCTCGCTGACGATCTTGGCCTTGTCGGCGCCGAAGAACACGATGTCGCCATCGACCGCGCCGACGCGATCGAGGATCACGTTGAGGTTGGCCTCAGGGATGTTCTTGACGATTGGCGACTGCAGACCTTCGACGCCTTTGGCGCGTTCGTTGACCTTGATGTAGGCCAGGCCCTTGGCACCGTAGATGCCGACGAACTTGGTGTAGTCGTCGATGCGGCTGCGCGGCATGCTCGCGCCACCTGGCACGCGCAGGGCGGCAACACGGCTCTTCGGATCGTTGGCCGGGCCACTGAAGACCTTGAACTCGACGTCCTTGAGCTGGTCGGCAACGTCGACCAGTTCCAGCGGGATACGCAGGTCAGGTTTGTCGGAGCCGTAGCGGCGCATGGCTTCTTCGAAGGTCATGTGCGGGAATTCGCCGAACTCCAGGTCCAGGACTTCCTTGAACAGCTTGCGGATCATGTTTTCGGTCAGGCCCATGATCTCGGACTCATTGAGGAAGCTGGTCTCAATGTCGATCTGGGTGAATTCCGGCTGGCGATCGGCGCGCAGGTCTTCGTCGCGGAAGCACTTGGCAATCTGGTAGTAGCGGTCGAAGCCGGCCACCATCAGCAGCTGCTTGAACAGCTGTGGCGATTGCGGCAGGGCGAAGAAGCTGCCGGCGTGGGTACGGCTCGGCACCAGGTAGTCACGCGCACCTTCCGGGGTGGCACGGGTGAGGATCGGCGTTTCGACGTCGAGGAAGCCGTTCTCGTCCAGGTAGCGACGGATGCTGGAAGTGATCCGCGAACGCAGGCGCAGCTTTTCGGCCATTTCCGGACGGCGCAGGTCGATGAAGCGGTAGCGCAGGCGGGTTTCTTCGCCGACATCGGAGAATTCGTTGAGCGGGAACGGCGGGGTTTCCGCTTCGTTGAGCACGGTCAGCTCGTAACCCAGCACTTCGATGGCACCGGAGGCCATGTTGGCGTTCACCGCGCCAGCAGGGCGTGGGCGCACCTTGCCGGTGATCTGCACCACATACTCGCTGCGCACGCGGTCGGCGGCGGCGAAGCTTTCTGCGCGGTCCGGGTCGAAGACGACCTGGGCCATGCCTTCGCGGTCACGGATATCGAGGAAAATCACCCCGCCGTGGTCGCGGCGACGATGGACCCATCCGCAAAGGGTAATTTCCTGACCTTCCAGGCTCTCGTTCAGTTGGCCGCAATAATGGCTGCGCATCATGATGGTGGTTTCGCTTCTCGTCATTCGTGTGTTCAGTGGAGGCCTTGGCGCCACAAAGGGCTAATAGTGCAAGACCCTGCCGGTGCAATTCAACTCAGTCGGCCTTGTCGCCGCCTGCGAGGTTCTTTTTCGCCCCGGTCTTGAAGTCGGTTTCGTACCAGCCCGTGCCACCCAGGCGAAAGCCTGGCGCAGAGATCATCTTCTTCAGCGCGGGCTGCTGACACGCCGGGCAATCGGTCAACGCCGCGGCGCTGATCTTCTGGAGGACTTCCATCTGGTGATCACAGGAAGCACATTGATAGTCGTACAGGGGCATAGGCGTGTCTCGTTAACCACAGCACAGGCTGCTTCAGGCAGTAAAGCGCGGGATTATATATGGTTAAGGAGTGCAGTGCAGCCCGGCAACCGACTAGCGTGACACTGGCGCACCCAGCAGGTAGACCACGCAGATCACCCGGATCAGCCCGGTAAAGTTCTTCACCCCGCCATGGCGCAGGTGTACCTCACGGTCCACGTAGGACAACAGGGCATTGACCGAGCACTGGTTCGTCAGGGCGATGCGCTCCAGCACCCGCCAGTAGATTTCTTCGAGACGCAGACACGTGGCGAAGCCATTCAGGCGCACCGAACGGGACAGTGGCTGCGCCAGCCCCATGTTGAAGTTCGCCTCGAACGGATCAATGCCACCGTTACCGGGCTTCCCGGCCCCACGCCCCTCGCGATTCATCCATGCAGACATACAAATACCACGCGCCTTGACCAACAGGGAAATCAACCCGGGCGAATCGGTTCGCCCAGGGACATGCCCTAATAAAGCGCTGCAGTACAGGGTGTTTCCAGAAGACGCACTCACTCTTGGCGTAGGATTACTCGGCAAGTCAAATGGAATAGCGTAACGAAAGAAAGACTTCCTTATATAAACAATAACGCCCGGGCATGCGAACACCCGGGCGCCAGTTCACGCTCACCAGATAAACAATGGAACTACTTGCCTTCGAGCAGCACGCGCAACATCCAGGCAGTCTTCTCATGCACTTGCATGCGCTGGGTGAGCAGGTCCGCCGTAGGTTCGTCGCTGACCTTGTCGACCAGCGGGAAGATGCTCCGAGCCGTGCGTGTCACGGCTTCCTGGCCTTCGACCAGTTGCTTGATCATTTCATCGGCCGGTGGCACACCCTCCTCTTCCTTGATCGAAGACAGGCGCGCATAGATGGAATAAGCACCCGGTGCCGGGAAACCCAGGGCGCGAATACGTTCGGCAATGGAGTCCACCGCCAGGGCCAGTTCGTTATATTGCTCTTCGAACATCAGGTGCAAGGTTCGGAAGGCGGGACCGGTCACGTTCCAGTGAAAGTTATGGGTCTTCAGATAAAGTACATAGGTATCCGACAACAACCGCGACAGCCCATCGACAATGGACTTGCGATCTTCTTCGCTAATACCGATATCAATAGCCATGTAGATTCCCCTTTCCATGATGCTTGATCATCAAGCAGGCAATTCCCACTGTACCAAGACTTGCCAACTGCCGCAGCCTCACGCCCGCGGCAAAACGCTGCAGGCGTCGCCGGTGCTGGCCGAAGCAGGCGACACGCGGCTTGCCGATCATTTGAGAAGCCCGGGGCTTTGCTGTTAAATAGCAAGGTGCCGCCTCTGACGATAGTCAGCGCAGGGGCGCATAGGCTGACCTTCTTCTCACGTTTTTGCGTTTATTGAACCACTGCGCGCCGTGACGTCAGCTCTTCCTGTGATTTGCCTTATCAATGTGAGCCAACCCAATGTTCAAGATCGTCCACCTGTTGACGGGCGCTGCAGCCTTGCTGCTGTCCTTCATACCCAGCCTGAGAACCGATGCAACGCCGCTACTGCAGCAACCGGAAGCCGTTTACCTGGCGCTGTTCGGCCTGCTCAACCTGGTGCTTGCCCCCGTAGTCCCCCAGCACTACAAAGGCGCACGCCTGCACCTGCAACGCCTGTCCAGCGTACTGCTGGTGCTGGCCGTGATCCTGCAGACCCTGACCCTGCTGGCACGTCCGGAGCTGGGCAACCTGCCTGCCCTGGGCTGCACCCTGCTGGCCGTGGTCCTGCACCTGATCGCCGGCTTCATGAAAACCGGCAGCACCCGCAGCCAGCACACCCAGTACGACATGAGCAACCGCGATACCGGTACGGTCAAGTGGTTCAACACCTCCAAGGGCTTCGGCTTCATCTCCCGGGATTCGGGCGATGACATCTTCGTGCACTTTCGCGCCATTCGCGGCGAAGGCCACCGTGTACTGGTCGAAGGCCAGCGCGTGGAGTTCTCGGTGATGAACCGCGACAAGGGCCTGCAGGCCGAGGACGTGATCGCCGCGCCCCGCCGCTGATCGCCCGCCCATAAAAAAACCGCGACGCCTGGGCGTTCGCGGTTTTTTTGTGCCTTGAGGCAGCACCTTTCAGTAATGAGGCGGCGGCGCCTCTTCCTCGCCGCTCTGGTATTGCCCGGCCATTTCCTCATAGCGCTTGAGCAATGCCGCCATCTGCATCTGTAGTCGCTCGACCACCCGCTGCTGATCGACCAGCACGTCATTGAGGGCCTGCAACGTATCGTCCTGGAAAGCCAGGCGGCTCTCCAGCTCCATTACCCGCGCTTCAAGGGTCATGTCTCACACCTCGGTGAATGTGAAATCATCATCGAGCACCGTCTTGAGCCGTGCACGGATGACCTCGACCTGCTCGGCGGCATAGGCGGTTGCCGGCTTGTTGCCCCACACCGGAGCAGGCCAGGCCGGATCGGTGCGCCGACGAACGATGACATGCATGTGCAACTGGCTGACGACGTTACCCAGGGTTGCCACATTCATCTTGTCCGCGGCAAAACTGTCTTTGAGGGTTTCAGCCAGGAAGGTGGTTTCTTTCCAGAGTTGCGCCTGATCCTTGTCATCTAGTTGAAACAATTCGCTGATATCGGCGCGCCGTGGCACCAGGATAAACCAGGGGTAGTTGGCGTCCTTGCTCAGCAACAACTGACACAGAGGGAATTCCCCGATGACGAAGGTATCTTCCTGAAGACGCGGATCCAGAGCAAACACTGAGAAATCTCCTACAACTATTTAATACTTGGTCCGCGCGCAACTAAGCTGCCAACGCGAGCCCCATGCTTGCAGGATACCTCCGTTCACGCGCACGAGCATCGTCGACCTTCAAAGAAAGAGGTATCACGCTGGACTGACTCTCATTTGCATCGCCTCCAGCCACAAACGCCTGCAACAGGCGGTCAGGTAACAAAATGCTACTTTTCGCACCAAAATGAGGCCCTCATCGAGCACCTGGCACCGCGAATATCCGCAAACTACACAGGTAGCGCGCACGACGGTAACGCTTTGACCATCAAGGCAGGTTTTACGCTTATTCCAGCCTGCATCGCCTTGGCGAACCAATCGATCTTAGCCCCCCGGTTTTGCGACGGATGCCGCCTTTTTTGCCGGTCAAACGTGAAAAAAACGTGAACCACCACAGGCTTTGTGCACGCTTTTTGCTTTCTCATCGACCACAGTCGGCACGACACCTGCATCGATGCGGTGAAGCGCGACAAAAATAACAACAGCTGCATGGGGTACCAGGGAGTTCCGTAGACAGCAGGGGGTTAGATCGTTTTTTTCTACCCTTACGCCGTCCGGAACAGCGCTGGAGTTGCACGGCCCGTAAAACCGGGACGTGATTTGCGACAAGGACATAACAGTTAGCGACATGACCGTAAAGTTACCGAAAGGATCTTTTCCCCCATATCGCCAACTACAGTCAGCGTGATATACATTCCCGCCGACACAAAAAGAAAGAGCCGCGCCGCATAAAAAAACCAATCGGCGACGGCAGTACTCTTCCTAAAAACCAAAGGAGCAAGTCACGATGCGCGTGATGAAGTGGAGCATGATCGCCCTGGCTGTTGCAGCAGGCACCTCGCAGATGGCAGTAGCCTCTTCCCAGGACGAGTCCAAGGGCTTCCTCGAAGACAGCAAACTCAACGTCAAGACCCGCATGCTGTATTTCAGCCGCGACTTCCGTAACAACCCGAGCGACACCCAAAGCCGCCGTGAAGAAACCGGCCTGGGCTTCGTCGGTACCTACGAGTCGGGCTACACCCAGGGCATCATCGGCGTCGGCGCCGATGCCATCGGCATGCTCGGCCTGAAACTGGACAGCGGCAAGGGCCGTGCCGGCACCGGCCTGTTCCCTACCGGTTCTGACGGCCGTTCGCAGGACGACTACTCCAAAGCCGGCGGCGCCGTTAAATTCCGCATCTCCGACACCGTGCTGAAAGTGGGCGACCAGTTCACCGCACTGCCAGTCTTCGCGACCGACGACAGCCGCCTGCTGCCGGAAATCGCCCAGGGCTCCCTGATCACCAGCAACGAGATCAAGGGCCTGACCCTGCACGCCGGTCACTTCACCAGCCTGACCGCCCAGGAAGAGACCAACCGCGACAGCTTCCACCTGAAGAAAGCCGACGTGGCCGGTGGCACCTACGCCATCACCGACACCCTGAGCACCAGCGTGTACTACTCGAAAGTAGAAGACTTCTGGCGCAAATGGTACGGCAACATCAACTGGGCACTGCCGATCAATGACGAGCAAGGCCTGGTCTTCGACTTCAACATCTATGACACCAAGAGCGATGGCGCCGGCAACGTCCGCACCTTCGACGGTGAAACCAAGCTGGACAACACCGCGTACAGCTTCTCCGGTGCCTACAACATCGGCGCTCACACCTTCACCCTGGCCTACCAGGCTGTTTCCGGTGACGGTGACTACGCCTACGGCATCGACGGTGGCGGCTCCATCTTCCTGGCCAACTCCGTGGCCCGTTCCGACTTCAACCAGGAAGACGAAAAATCCTGGCAGGCTCGCTACGACCTGAACTTCGCCAGCTACGGCGTTCCAGGCCTGACCTTCATGACCCGTTACGTTCGTGGTGACGACGCCAACGTCGCAGGCACCACCGACGGTAAGGAATGGGAACGCGACGTAGACATCAAGTACGTCCTGCAAGAAGGCGCAGCCAAGGACCTGAGCTTCCGCGTTCGTCAGGCCACCTATCGCTCCGGCGACGGCGTGTACTACGGATCGCCTTCGATCGACGAACTGCGTCTGATCGTCGAGTACCCGCTGAGCATCCTGTAAGCCCCGGGCTTTCAGTATCCCCAGTACGAAAGAGCCCGGCATTGCCGGGCTTTTTCTTTGCCGCAATTCGGGCTGACAACGCCTTCGTGCTCCGGCATCCTGTACGCCACCGAATCGCCCCCGTACAATGCGGGGTCATTTTAAAGTCTTAAGCAACCGACAACGGCCTACCATGCGCACCAGTCAATATTTGCTCGCTACCCTGAAAGAAACCCCGTCCGACGCGGTGGTCATCAGCCATCAGCTCATGCTGCGCGCCGGCATGATCCGCAAGCTCGCCTCCGGCCTGTACACCTGGCTGCCGATGGGCCTGCGGGTAATGCGCAAGGTCGAAGCCGTGGTCCGCGAGGAAATGAACGCCGCCGGTGCCCTTGAAGTGCTGATGCCGGCCATCCAGCCTGCCGAACTGTGGCAGGAATCGGGCCGCTGGGAACAGTACGGTCCGGAGCTGCTGCGCCTCAAGGACCGCCACGGTCGCGAATTCTGCGTGGGCCCGACCCACGAAGAGGTCATCACCGACCTCGCCCGCAACGAGCTCAACAGCTATAAACAGCTGCCCGTGAACATGTACCAGATCCAGACCAAGTTCCGTGACGAGATCCGTCCGCGCTTCGGCCTGATGCGTGGTCGCGAGTTCATCATGAAGGACGCCTACTCCTTCCATGCCGACCAGGCTTCCCTGCAGGAAACCTACGACCGCATGCACCTGGCCTACAGCAACATCTTCACCCGCCTGGGCCTGGACTTCCGTCCGGTGCAAGCCGATACCGGCTCCATCGGCGGCAGCTACTCCCACGAATTCCATGTACTGGCCGAGTCCGGTGAAGACGATGTGATCTTCAGCGACAGCTCCGACTACGCCGCCAACATCGAGAAGGCCGAGGCCATTCCACGGGAAACCGTACGCCTGGCGCCGACCGAAGAGCTGCGCCTGGTCGACACCCCGGACGCCAAGACCATCACCCAGCTGGTGGAAAACTACGGCCTGGCGATCGAGAAGACCGTCAAGACCCTGATCGTCCACGCCGCCGAAGAGGGCAAGCTGATTGCCCTGATCGTCCGTGGCGACCACGAGCTCAATGAAATCAAGGCCGCCAACCTGCCAGAAGTCGCCAGCCCGCTGGTCATGGCCACCGACGAGGAACTGCGCACCGCCATCGGCGCTGGCGCAGGCTCGCTCGGCCCGCTGAACCTGCCGCTGCCGTGCATCATCGACCGCTCGGTCGCCCTGATGAGCGACTTCGGCATCGGCGCCAACATCGATGACAAGCACTACTTCGGCGTCAACTGGGAGCGCGACCTGCCGGTTCCACAGGTCGCCGACCTGCGCAACGTTGTCGAAGGCGACCCAAGCCCGGATGGCCAGGGCACCCTGATGATCAAGCGCGGCATCGAAGTCGGGCATATCTTCCAGCTCGGCACCAAGTACAGCGAGGCACTCAAGTGCCAGGTACTGGGCGAGAACGGCAAGCCGGTGACCCTGAGCATGGGTTGCTACGGTATCGGCGTGTCCCGCGTGGTGGCTGCGGCCATCGAGCAGAACTACGACGACAACGGCATCATCTGGAGCGATACCCTGGCCCCGTTCCAGATCGCCCTGGTACCGCTGCGTTACGAAACCGAGCAGGTACGCGAAGCCACCGACAAGCTCTATGCCGAGCTGACCGCTGCCGGTTTCGAGGTGCTGCTGGACGACCGCGACAAGAAGACCAGCCCGGGGATCAAGTTCGCCGACATGGAGCTGATCGGCATTCCGCACCGCATCGTCGTCAGCGACCGCGGCCTTGCCGATGGCAACCTGGAATACAAGCACCGTACCGAGCGTGACGCACAGCCACTGCCACTGGCCGAGGTGCTGTCGTTCCTGCAAGCCCGCATTCGTCGCTAAGCCAACGCAAGAGTAATCATGTTCAAGCGAAGTACCTATAGCCTGGGGGGCGCCGCACTGTGCGGCGCCCTGTTGCTCAGCGGTTGCGCCAACCAGATGTCTCAGCGTAGCGAGCATGAGGAACGCATCGAGCGCAAGCTGCTCGAACACAGCCTGCAGATCGATGTCGGGGACCCCAAGGTACTCGAACTGCCCCAACGGCGTGTGCGCATCCACGAACAGAAGCACTTCGAGGTCACCGAGTTCGAAGTCACCCGTCGTTATGATCGCTACACGCCCTACCAACCCTGGCGGGAAGTCTACGAGATTCCCTTGGGGGCGGTGGCCGTGGTCGCCGGGGTCGGGGCCAATGTGGTCAACGTCTTCGCCCTGGGTAACCTGCCCGAAAGCGTCACCCGTGGCTGGTTGAACTATGGCGTCGATGGCCTCAACCCGTTCATGAATGCCCAGTCCAACGGACGTGCCCAGCAGAACCTTGCCGGGATCACCGAAGTGCAGAAGGACAAGCGCCAGGAGTACACCAGCCTGCCGTGGAGCGACCGCCCGGTGGAGGTCAAGGCCGGCAAGGTCAACCATACGCTGAGCACTGACCGCAACGGCATACTGCGCCTGAACCTGCTCGACAGTCCGTTCGCCGAGCAGAACATGACCCATGTCGGCACCCTGCACCTGCAGATCGCCGATGAAGACAACAACGTGCGTGGCGACGCCAGCCTGCTGGTCAGCAGCGCCTTGCGCGGAAAACTGGTGGAAGCCCACGAGCTGATCTTCGACGATCTGGAAGACGATGAAGTGAGCCAGTGGGTCCATCGGGTCAAGCGCCTGTCCGAACTGGGCCTGGAAGAGGAAGCCAGCGAACTGGAACAGAGCCTGATCGAGCTGACCCGCAACGATCCGGAGCTGCAACAGGAGTTCCTGCAGTCGCTGACCAAGAACGCCGGTCGCCTGGTCGCCGACCCCGGCATCCACTGATTGGCCGTACCCCCCTGAAAAAACGCCAGCCTGCTGGCGTTTTTTCATTCAGTCCCGACCGAACAGCTCCAACTGTTCATGGGCCCCACGCAAGTCCAGCAGGCGTACGCCGATGCCGAGCAGGCGCACCGGTTTCCCACCCCGGGCGAATGCCTGGCTGAGCAACTGCTGATAGCTGCCCAGGTCGCGCCCGGCCCCCGCCTGCTCCAGGGTGGTCTGGGTAAAATCATGGAACTTCACTTTGACGAAGGGCTTGCCCGGCCGGTAGCTGTCGTCGATGCGCGCCATGCGCCCGGCCAGGGTCTCCATCAGTTCAGGCAGTTTTTCCAGGCAACTGGCAAGATCCGGTAGATCCGTGTCATAGGTGTTCTCCACGCTGACCGACTGCCGACGACTGTCATTCTGTACCGGACGATCATCGATACCGCGGGCCAGGCCCCATAACCGCTCGCCAAAACTGCCGAACTCCCGGGCCAGGGCCAGTCGACTCCAGTCGCGCAGCTCCAGGCAGTTGCTGATCCCCAGGCGCCCCAGCTTGTCCGCCGTCACCTTGCCTACCCCGTGCAACTTGCCCACCGGCAGCGCGGCGACAAAGTCTTCGACCTCTGCGGGCGTTATCACGAACAACCCGTTGGGCTTGCGCCAGTCGCTGGCAATCTTGGCCAGGAACTTGTTCGGCGCCACGCCGGCCGAGACGGTAATGTGCAATTGCTGGGCAACGCGACGGCGAATGTCGGCAGCAATCCGCGTCGCACTGCCGGCAAACCACGAGCTGTCCGAAACATCCAGGTAGGCTTCGTCCAGCGACAAGGGTTCGATCAGGTCGGTGTAGTCGCGAAAGATCGTGTGAATTTCCCGCGAGGCTTCTTTATAGGCATCCATGCGCGGCTTGACGATCAACAAGTCGGGACACAGGTTCAGGGCATGCCGGGACGACATCGCCGAACGCACGCCAAAGGCCCGCGCTTCGTAGTTGCAGGTGGCAATCACTCCGCGACGCTCCGCCGAGCCGCCCACCGCCAGCGGCCGCCCGGCCAGGCGCGGGTCATCGCGCATTTCAATGGCGGCGTAGAAGCAATCGCAATCGATGTGGATGATCTTGCGCTGGGACATCGGCAGCTGTGGGCATTGGTAGAAAGTCGTGTAGGCAGTATCTCACTCCATGATCTCTGATGCACTGTTGCACTGGATAAACATACATATATTTACCCTGCAAGCCCCGCCCACCCTGCTCCGCCACCTTCAAGGCATACGCTAAGCATTTGAACAAAAAAGGATTTCTTGCAATGAGCGCTTGACATGCACACGCATAACTGTAGAATTCATCCCACAGGCGCGGGATGGAGCAGCCTGGTAGCTCGTCGGGCTCATAACCCGAAGGTCGTCGGTTCAAATCCGGCTCCCGCAACCAGATTCAGGAAAGGCCACTCTCACGAGTGGCCTTTTTCTTTGCCTGAAAAAAAGTGCCCAGGCATAAATTTATTGAAAATCAACAATTAAGCGTTGACAGCCAGCACAAAGGCTGTAGAATTCGCCACATCAGACGCGGGATGGAGCAGCCTGGTAGCTCGTCGGGCTCATAACCCGAAGGTCGTCGGTTCAAATCCGGCTCCCGCAACCAAACATCGAAGAAGGCCACTTTGCAAAAAGTGGCCTTTTTTGTGCTCGCGATTCAGCCTCCCCCGCCATCCGGCAATATAAATATTCTTTAACTATCCTCAAGGCAGGCAGCGGCCCGATCATAGTGGCCACTACTTTCCATAGGGATTGGTACCTTGGCTGGATACGTTCATCCCGGCGCGCACCATCCACGAGGTGATTGATGCGCCCCCAGACCTCCGATACAGAAGCCCCCGTCACCACCGCACTGCCCAATGCCGCCCAGCACCTGCACCTGCTCGACCGCCTGAGCCGCTACCGACAGCCGATCGGCCTGGCCGTGACCCTGCTGCTGTTCAGCCTTGCCCTGATTGCCTGTCGCCACCTGCTCAGCGAACTGGACATCTACGCCCTGCATGACTCGCTGCTCAGCGTGCCCCCCACCGCCTTGGCCGCCGCGCTGCTGGCAACGCTGGCAGGCTTTGTCGTCCTGCTTGGTTACGAGTGGTCAGCCTGTCGCTATGCCGGTGTGCAGTTACCGCCGCGCACCCTGGTCATGGGTGGATTCAGCGCCTTTGCCATTGGCAACGCCATAGGCCTTTCTCTGCTGTCCGGCGGGTCGGTGCGTTACCGGCTCTATGCCCGGCAAGGTATCGGTGCCGCCGAAGTGGCGCGAATGACCCTGTTCGCCAGCCTGTCGCTGGGCTGTGCCCTGCCGCCCCTGGCCGCCCTGGCAACCTTGAGCAACCTGCCGGCGGCATCGAACGCCCTGCATTTACCGCCTGCGCTGCTGGCGAGCATTGCCTTGGCGATACTGGCCCTGGCCGCCGTGCTGGTCTACGGACTGTACCGTCGACGCCTGCCGGAGCAGCCCCAGGCGCACTGCCTGCTGGTTGGCATCGGTCGACGCACCCTGCGCCTGCCGGGCGCACGCCTGACCTTGCTGCAACTGCTGATCACCGCCCTCGACGTCGCCGCTGCCGCCACCGTGCTGTACTTGCTGCTGCCCGAAGCGCCGCCTTTTGCGGCCTTCCTGCTGGTCTACCTGCTGGCCCTGGCCGCCGGGGTGCTCAGCCATGTGCCGGGCGGTGTCGGGGTGTTCGAGGCAATCCTGCTGGCCGCCTTCGCCGATCAGTTGGGTGCCGCACCCCTGGCCGCAGCCTTGCTCCTCTATCGCCTGATCTACGTAGTGCTGCCACTGCTGCTGGCGTGTGTCGTGCTGCTGGTCAACGAGGCGCGGCGCTACCTGTTTGCGCAACAAGCCATCAAGGCCGCGTCGGGCCTGGCGGCACCGGTTCTGGCAGTGCTGGTGTTCCTGTCCGGCGTGGTGCTGCTGTTTTCTGGCGCCACGCCGGAAATCGACGGACGCCTGGAGCACCTGGGCTTTCTGATTCCCCATCGCTTGATCGACGCTTCGCACTTCGGTGCCAGCCTGATCGGCGTGCTCTGCCTGCTGCTGGCCCAGGGCTTGCGGCGGAGGCTGTCCGCTGCCTGGATACTGACCACTATTCTGCTGCTGGTCGGCGCCCTGCTTTCGTTGCTCAAGGGCTTTGACTGGGAAGAGGCCAGCATCCTGACCTTCACCGCCTGCCTGCTGGCCCTGTTCCGGCGCTCCTTCTACCGCCCCAGCCGCCTGCTGGAACTGCCCTTCTCGCCGGTCTACCTGGCGGCCAGTGCCTGTGTGCTGGGGGCCTCGATCTGGTTGCTGCTGTTCGCCTACCAGGATGTGCCCTACAGCCATCAGCTCTGGTGGCAATTCACCCTCGACGCCGACGCCCCGCGCGGCCTGCGCTCGGCCCTGGGCAGCGCCGTGCTGCTGGTGGTGGTTGCCCTGACCTGGTTGCTGCGTACGGCCCGCCCGGTGATTCACCTGCCGTCCAGCGACGAACTGCAACGGGCCAACCGCATTCTGCAGGCCTCGGACCAGCCCGACGGCGGCCTGGCCCTGACCGGCGACAAGGCCCTGCTGTTCCACCCCGATGACGATGCCTTCCTCATGTACGCCCGACGCGGGCGCAGCCTGGTTGCCCTGTACGACCCGATCGGCCCGGCACACAAGCGTGGCGAGATGATCTGGCAGTTCCGCGACCTGTGCGACGTGCACCACGCCCGACCGGTGTTCTACCAGGTGCGGGCCGAGAACCTGCCCTTTTATATGGACATCGGCCTGACCGCGATCAAGCTGGGCGAAGAAGCCCGGGTCGACCTCAAGCGTTTCGACCTGGACGCCAAGGGCAAGGAAATGAAAGACCTGCGCTACACCTGGAACCGTGGCGGGCGTGATGGCCTGAGCCTGGAAGTGCACGAACCCGGGCAAGCGCCCCTTGAAGAACTCAAAGCGATCTCCGACGCCTGGCTGACCGGCAAGAACGTGCGCGAGAAAGGCTTCTCGCTCGGTCGTTTCAGCCCCGAGTACCTGCAGCATTTTCGCATCGCCCTGATCCGCTTCGAGGGGCGGCCTGTGGCCTTTGCCAACCTGCTGGAAACCGGCAGCCGCGAACTGGCCAGCCTGGACCTGATGCGCGCCCACCCCCAGGCGCCGAAACTGACCATGGAATTCATGATGATCGGCCTGATCCAACACTATAAAGGCCAGGGCTATGCCCGTTTCAGCCTGGGCATGGTACCGCTCTCGGGCCTGCAACCGCGACGCGGTGCACCGCTGACCCAGCGCCTGGGCTCGATGGTGTTTCAGCGCGGCGAGCAGCTTTACAACTTCCAGGGCCTACGCCGCTTCAAGGACAAGTTCCAGCCCGACTGGGAACCCCGCTACATGGCCGTGCCTGCCGGACTCGATCCGCTGGTGGCACTGGCCGACACCGCCGCCCTGATCGCGGGCGGCCTGACCGGATTGGTGAAACGCTGATGATTCGACGCTATTGGTTGTACCTTCTGGCCATCCTGACCCTGGGTTTGCTGGCTGCCGCCCTGGGCTTCTGGCTGTGGACCCGCCCGGCCCCGGAGCCAAGCCTTGAGCACCTGACCCTGGGCGATGGCAGCAGCCTGACCCGCGCCACCCCGGGGACCCGCGCCAAGGCCCAGGTTGCCATCGCCGTGCCCCAGGACCAGGCGCTGACCGACAAGCAGCTGCTGAACCTGGCCCAGAGCGGCGAAGCGCAAATGGTGCAGGTGATCCTTCCACCCGCTGATTGCACCCTGCAACAAAATGCCCTGCAACAGGCGCTGCAGCAATTGCACGGACAAGCGACCCTGGTGGCCGGCATCGGCCCGGGCGCCGCCCTGGCCTGGAACTGGCTGGCCAGCCAGAACAATGACAAGGCCCAGGCCATTTCCGTGGACTTCAGCATCGAGCGCCCCGGATGCGCCACGCCGCTGCCCAAGTCAGCCGCCCATGGTCACTGGAACGTGGCCTGGAACGACAACCCGGATGATGCCAGCGCCGCCTTCGTGCGCGACCAGGCCAATGCCGAGACCAGCATCAGCGACTACGACATCCACCTGCCCCAGGTGCTCAAGGCGCAACTCACCCAGGCCCTGGTCGGTGGCGACGGCAACGCCATGAGCATCCCCGTGGTGGAAGTCCCGGCAGGCCAGACCACCGATACCGTGACCCTGTTCCTCTCCGGTGACGGCGGCTGGCGCGACCTGGACCGCGACGTCGCGGGCGAGATGGCCAAGCTGGGCTACCCGGTGGTCGGCATCGACACCCTGCGCTACTACTGGCAGCACAAGACCCCGGAGCAGAGCGCCATCGACCTGTCGGAGCTGATGCAGCACTACCGGCAGAAATGGGGCACCAAGCGCTTCGTGCTGACCGGCTACTCCTTCGGCGCCGACGTGCTGCCGGCCATCTACAACCGCCTGCCCGCCGAAGACCAGCAACGCATCGACGCCGTCATCCTGCTGGCCTTCGCCCGCAGTGGCAGCTTCGAGATCGAAGTCGAAGGCTGGCTGGGCAACGCCGGCAAGGAAGCCCCTACCGGGCCGGAAATGGCCAGGCTGCCGGCGGCGAAAGTGGTGTGCATCTATGGCGAGGAAGAAGCCGACGAGAGCGGCTGCACCGACCACACGGCGGTGGGCGAGCGTCTGAAATTGCCGGGCGGGCATCACTTCGACGAAAACTACCCGGCGCTGGCCAAGCGCCTGATCGGTGATATCGAGATCCGCCAGGGCAAGACCAGCGTCGCCGAGCAGAACTGAGTCAGCGGAGCTGGCATTACCCTGTGGGAGCTGGCGAAGCCTGCGAGAGGCCATGCGGTCGATCGCAGGCTTCGCCAGCTCCCACCGGCCTTTACGGGCCCTCAGATTTCGACCTGGGTCCCCAACTCGATCACCCGGTTCAACGGCAGGTTGAAAAAGCGCAGGGTGCCGTTGGCATTCTTCAGCAGGAAAGCGAACAAGATGCCGCGCCAGCGTGCCATGCCAACCAGGCGTGACGGGATCACCGTCTCCCGACTGAGGAAATAGGTGGTGCGCATCGGGCTGAAGTCCAGCCCCTCCAGGTGACATAACTTCAAGGCTAGCGGCACATCCGGCTCATCCATGAAGCCGAAATGCAGCAGCACCCGGTAGAAACCATCGCCATAGCTTTCCACCTCGAACTGCTGCTGCGCCGGCACCCGTGGCATGTCCTCGCTGACCACGGTCAACAACACCACCTGCTGGTGCAGCACCTGGTTATGCAGCATGTTGTGCAACAAGGCATGGGGCACCGCATCCGGGCGCGCCGTGAGGAATACCGCAGTGCCCTCGACCCGATGCGGCGGCTGCATGCGGATGCTGCTGATGAACAACGGCAGCGGCAGGCTGCCTTCATCCAGGCGCTCCACCAGGATCTGCTTGCCGCGCTTCCAGGTGGTCATGAGCACGAACAAGGCAATACCCGCCAGCACCGGAAAGGCCCCGCCCTGCACCACCTTGGGCACGTTGGCGGCAAAGAACAGGCCGTCGACGAACAGAAAGCCCAGCAGCACCGGTACCGCCAGCACCGGCGGCCACTTCCACAACAACAGCATCACCGTGGACACCAGCAAGGTGGTCATCAACATCGTGCCGGTCACCGCCACGCCATAGGCCGAGGCCAGTGCATCGGACGACTCGAAGCCCAGCACCAGCAAAATCACCCCGACCATCAGCGCCCAGTTCACCGCGCCGATGTAGATCTGCCCCTGTTCATGGCTGGAGGTGTGCTGGATCTGCATGCGCGGCACATACCCCAGCTGGATGGCCTGACGGGTCAGGGAGAAGGCCCCGGAAATCACCGCCTGGGAGGCGATCACCGTGGCCAGGGTGGACAGCCCGACCAACGGCAGCAGCGCCCAGCCCGGCGCCAGCAGGTAGAAGGGGTTGCGCGCGGCTTCCGGGTTCTGCAGCAGCATCGCACCCTGGCCGAAATAGTTGAGCACCAGCGCCGGCAATACCAGGATGAACCAGGCCCGGGCAATGGGTTTACGGCCGAAATGGCCCATGTCGGCATACAGCGCCTCGGCGCCGGTCAGGGCCAGCACCACGGCGCCCAGAATGGCGACACCCATGCCCGGATGAACAATAAAGAAGCGCACGGCCCAGACCGGATTGACGGCTTTGAGCACTTCCGGGCTCTGGGAAATGCCATGCACACCCAGCGCCGCCAGGACCAGGAACCAGGCGACCATCACCGGGCCGAACAGGATGCCGATGCGCGCGGTGCCATGCTTCTGGATCAGGAACAGCGCCACCAGCACGACCAGGGAAATCGGCACCACCCAATGGTCGATGCCGTCGAACGCCAGCTGCATGCCTTCGACCGCCGACAGCACCGAAATCGCCGGGGTGATCATGCTGTCGCCATAGAACAGCGCCGCGCCGATCAGGCCACAGCCAACCATCAGCGCGCGCAGTTTCGGATAAGGCGCCGAGGCCCGTCGGGCCAGGGCGGTAAGCGCCATGATGCCGCCCTCGCCCTGGTTGTCGGCGCGCAGGATGAACACCACGTACTTGAGCGACACCACCCAGATCAGCGACCAGAGGATCAGGGCCAGGATCCCCAGCACCCCGTCGTGGTTGACCGGCACGCCATAATCGCCGGAAAACACTTCCTTGAGGGTATAGAGGGGGCTGGTGCCGATGTCGCCATAGACCACCCCGACCGCCGCCACCAGCAGGCTCAGCGGCTTTGCCGCCCCATGCCCGGATTCTGCCTGACCGCTCGCCTGAACCATCCATCACTCCCGCAATCAAGACCTTGAGACAAACACAGGCATATCGGGGCGAAGCATAGCTGAGCGTTCGTCGCTTTTCTGCTGGTCAAGTGCCGTGCCGCTCGCTAGAATTGCGCACTTTTTGATCAGAGGCGCCCAGACGCCCGCCAAAGCCTGCCCGCCCCCGTGGCCCGGCAGGCTCTTCAATACCGAGGTTAGTCATGTCCACCACTCCTACGCCCACCACGCCCAAGGTCGGCTTCGTTTCCCTGGGTTGCCCCAAGGCCCTGGTCGATTCCGAGCGCATCCTGACCCAGCTGCGCATGGAAGGCTACGAAGTCGTGCCCACCTATCAGGATGCCGATGTGGTGGTGGTCAACACCTGCGGCTTCATCGACAGCGCCAAGGCCGAGTCCCTGGACGTGATCGGCGAAGCCATCAAGGAAAACGGCAAGGTCATCGTCACCGGCTGCATGGGTGTCGAGGAAGGCAACATCCGTGACGTGCACCCGAGCGTACTGGCCGTGACCGGCCCGCAGCAGTACGAGCAGGTCGTGACCGCAGTGCACGAAGTGGTACCGCCACGCCAGGACCACAACCCGCTGATCGACCTGGTGCCGCCACAGGGCGTCAAGCTGACCCCGCGCCACTACGCCTACCTGAAGATTTCCGAAGGCTGCAACCACAGCTGCAGCTTCTGCATCATCCCGTCGATGCGCGGCAAACTGGTCAGCCGTCCGGTGGGCGAAGTGCTGAGCGAAGCCGAGCGCTTGGTCAAGGCTGGCGTCAAGGAGATCCTGGTGATCTCCCAGGACACCAGCGCCTACGGCGTCGACGTCAAGTACAAGACCGACTTCTGGAACGGCCGTCCGGTCAAGACCCGCATGCTCGAGCTGTGTGAAGCCCTGAGCAGCCTGGGCGTCTGGGTGCGCCTGCACTATGTGTACCCGTATCCGAACGTCGATGACGTCATCCCGCTGATGGCCGCCGGCAAGATCCTGCCGTACCTGGACATCCCGTTCCAGCACGCCAGCCCGAAAGTGCTCAAGTCGATGAAACGCCCGGCCTTCGAAGACCGCACCCTGGCGCGCATCAAGAAATGGCGCGAGCAGTGCCCGGACCTGATCATCCGCTCCACCTTCATCGTCGGCTTCCCCGGCGAGACCGAGGAAGACTTCCAGTACCTGCTCGACTGGCTGACCGAAGCCCAGCTCGACCGCGTCGGCTGCTTCCAGTACTCGCCGGTCGAAGGCGCACCGGCCAACGACCTGGGCCTGGACGAAGTGCCGGATGACATCAAGCAGGAGCGCTGGGACCGCTTCATGGCCCACCAGCAGGCCATCAGCAGCGCCCGCCTGCAACTGCGCATCGGCAGGGAAATCGAAGTGCTGATCGACGAAGTCGAAGAGCAAGGCTCGGTAGGCCGCAGCTTCTTCGATGCCCCGGAAATCGATGGCAACGTGTTCATCGACGGCGACCACGGCTTCAAGCCGGGCGACAAGGTCCGCTGCCGGGTGGTCGATGCCGACGAGTATGACCTGTGGGCAGAGCCTGTCTGAGGACGTCCCGCTGAAAAGAGCCCCGCCAACCCTGGCGGGGCTTTTTTTTGCAACTATCGTTTCACCAGTTGCCCATGGAGAGCTCAGCGATGTACAGGCACAGCGGTGTGCAGACACCCCGGCTGGATGACTACCCGGAACTGGTGCGAGTGTGGGAAGCCTCGGTGCGCGCCACCCATGACTTCATGCCCGACAGCTACATCTGCCTGTTGCGCGAGCTGCTGCAAAGCCAGTACCTGGATGCGGTGATGCTGATCTGCTGCAAGGATGCCCGGCAACGGATCACCGGCTTTGCCGGGGTCGCCGCCGGACGGGTCGAGATGCTGTTCATCGACCCGGCCATGCGTGGCCAGGGCCTGGGCAAGCGCCTGTTGCGCTATGCCATCGACGAACTCAACGCCGTTGCCCTGGACGTCAACGAACAAAACACCCAGGCCCTGGCCTTCTACCTGCACCAGGGCTTTGAAGTGGTCGGTCGCTCGGAAACGGACGGCATGGGTCAGCCCTACCCCCTACTGCATCTGAGGCTAATTCAGACACAGTCTGTACAAACCGGCTGAAAGATCGCGCCATACTTTTCTGAAATGCCGCAAAATCGCAGATTAATGGCCCGATCGACGAATGTTGCCGGACCTGGGCGCGCCCGGGCGGTTACAATAGGCGCCTTTCCCTGTGCCTACGGCTGTCGTCATGTCTGAACCCATTCGCCTTTCCAAACGCCTCATCGAACTGGTCGGCTGCTCCCGCCGGGAGGCCGAGCTGTACATCGAAGGGGGCTGGGTCACCGTGGATGGCGAGGTGGTCGACGAACCGCAATTCAAGGTCGCCGAACAGAAGGTCGAACTGCAGGCCGGTGCCCGGGCCGAAGCCCTGGAGCCTGTCACCCTGCTGCTCAACCAGCCGGCGGAGCTGGACATCGATGGTGCCTGCAAGAGCATCACGGCCAGCAGCTTGTCCGAAGAGCACCGCTACGGCCGCCGCCCGCTCAAGGGTCATTTCGCCCGTCTTAGCTGCGCAGCCCCCTTGCAACCAGGTGCCAGTGGCCTGCAGGTATTTACCCAGGACTGGCGGGTCACCCGCAAGCTCAACGCCGACCTGGCAAAACTTGAGCAGGAATACATCGTCGAAGTCAGTGGCGAGATAATCACCCACGGCCTGGAACGCCTGAACCGCGGTTTCAACTGGAAGGGCAACGAGCTGCCGAAGATCAAGGCCAGCTGGCAGAACGAAACCCGCCTGCGCATGGTGCTGAAAAACCCGCAGCCCGGCTTGATCGCCCTGCTGTGCACCAGTGTCGGGCTCAGTGTCGTGAGCATGCGCCGGATCCGCCTGGGTGGCGTGGCCATGAGCAAGCTGCCCCTGGGCCAATGGCGCTACCTGGCCAGCAACGAAAGATTCTAGCAACAAGGCGCCGCCATCCGGGCGGCCCACCGAACAGGATTGTCACCATGATTCACAACGATGTACTGCGCAGCCTGCGCTACCTGCTCGACGTCAACGACGCCAAGCTGACCGATATCATCAAGCTGACCGGCTACAAGGTAGCAACTGCCGATATCGTTTCCTACCTGAAGAAAGAAGACGAAGAAGGCTTCGTGCGCTGCCCTGACGAGGTGATTGCGCACTTTCTCGATGGCCTGGTGATCTTCAAGCGCGGCAAGGATGACAGCCGTCCGCCGCTGCCGGTCGAGCTGCCGGTGACCAACAATATCATCATGAAGAAGCTGCGCGTGGCCTTCGAACTGAAGGAAGACGACCTGCACGCGATCCTCAAGGCTGCCGACTTCCCGGTGTCCAAGCCGGAGCTCAGCGCCCTGTTCCGCAAGGTCGGCCACAACAACTACCGCCCCTGCGGCGACCAGTTGCTGCGCAACTTCCTCAAGGGCCTGACCCTGCGGGTGCGTGGCTGAGTTGTCGATGAACTACAGCGTCGCCCCGATCGGTTTTGTCCGTTCCTGCTTCAAGGAAAAGTTCGCCATCCCGCGCCAGCCCCAGCTGGCACCGGCGGCGCGTGGCGTACTGGAGCTGCTGCCACCGTTCGACAGCGGCGAAGCGGTGGCCGGGCTGGAGCAGGTCAGCCATGTCTGGCTGTTGTTCCTGTTCCACCAGGCCCTCGAAGACAAACCCAGGCTCAAAGTGCGTCCGCCACGCCTGGGCGGCAACACCTCCATGGGCGTGTTCGCCACCCGCGCGACCCACCGGCCCAACGGCATAGGCCAGTCGGTGGTGCGCCTGGAAAAGGTCGAGGCCGGGCGGCTGCTGCTGTCGGGGATCGACCTGCTCGACGGCACGCCGGTGCTCGATATCAAGCCCTATGTGCCCTACGCCGATGCCGTGAGCGACGCGACCAACCAGATGGCCAGCGCACCACCAGCGCCGATTGACGTCACCTGGGGTGAGGACGCCCTGCCTCAGGCCCGGGTGCATGCCCTGCGCCTGGGTGAGCCGCTGGTGGAACTGATCGAGCAGTGCCTGGCCCAGGACCCGCGCCCGGCCTACCAGGTGCCGCCGCCAGAGCGGGTGTACGGGGTGAAGTTCTGGGATGTGCAGGTGCGCTGGCACTATCCGCAGCCGGACCGGATCCGCGTGCTGGAAGTGGTGCCTGACCTTCAATAGGGCTGCTTCGCAGCCCATCGCAGGCTTCGCCAGCTCCCACGCAGAGGCAGTGCCATTCTTTTGTAGGAGCTGGCATAGCCAGCGATAGGCCCCCCAAAAATACCAAGCATAAAAAAACGCAGGCCAGGGCCTGCGTTTTTTGTCTGCATCGCGCCGCTTACTTCTCGACGAATGCACGCTCGATCAGGTAGTCACCCGGCTCGCGCATACGTGGCGAAATCTTCAGGCCGAAGCTGTCGAGCACTTCGCTGGTCTCGTCGAGCATGCTCGGGCTACCGCAGATCATCGCACGGTCGTCCTGCGGGTTGATCGGTGGCAGACCGATGTCGCTGAACAGCTTGCCGCTACGCATCAGGTCGGTCAGGCGACCCTGGTTCTCGAACGGCTCGCGGGTCACGGTCGGGTAGTAGATCAGTTTTTCACGCAGTGACTCGCCGAAAAATTCGTTCTGCGGCAGGTGCTCGGTGATGAATTCGCGGTAGGCGACTTCGTTGACGTAGCGCACACCGTGAACCAGGATCACTTTTTCGAAGCGCTCGTAGGTTTCCGGGTCCTGGATGACACTCATGAACGGCGCAAGGCCGGTACCAGTGCTGAGCAGGTACAGGTGCTTGCCAGGGTTCAGGTCGTCCAGTACCAGGGTACCGGTAGGCTTCTTGGAGATGATGATCTCATCGCCTTCCTTCAGGTGCTGCAGCTGGGAGGTCAGCGGGCCGTCCGGCACCTTGATGCTGAAGAACTCCAGGTGCTCTTCCCAGTTCGGGCTGGCGATCGAGTAGGCGCGCATGAGCGGACGACCGCCGTCCTGTTGCAGACCGATCATCACGAACTGACCGTTCTCGAAGCGCAGGCCCGGATCGCGGGTGCACTTGAAGCTGAACAGGGTGTCATTCCAGTGGTGAACACTGAGAACGCGTTCGTGGTTCATGTTGCTCATGTACGGGCTCCTGAAATAAAACGCAGCGCTAATCTAGAGCGCGATTGCGCGATAGTTTAGTGCGAGCGACAATATCTGTTAAATGAATTATCAAGATATGTCTTATCGGTTATATAGATATGCGATTTACCCTTCGTCAGCTCCAGGTGTTCGTCGCCGTGGCCCAGTATCAAAGCGTCTCGCGAGCCGCTGGCGTACTGGCGCTCTCGCAGTCGGCCGCCAGTACATCGATCACCGAACTTGAGCGCCAGTCCAGCTGCCAGCTGTTCGACCGCGCCGGCAAGCGCCTGAGCCTCAACGCCCTGGGCCATCAACTGCTGCCCCAGGCGGTGGCCCTGCTCGACCAGGCCAAGGAAATCGAGGACCTGCTCAACGGCAAGTCGGGGTTCGGCTCCCTGGCGGTGGGCGCCACGTTGACCATCGGCAACTACCTGGCCACCCTGTTGATCGGCAGTTTCATGCAGATCCACCCGGAAAGTCAGGTCAAGCTCCATGTGCAGAACACTGCGCATATCGTGCAACAGGTTGCCCACTATGAAATTGATCTGGGTCTAATCGAAGGCGACTGCAACCATCCGGACCTGGAGGTGCAGCCCTGGGTCGAGGATGAACTGGTGGTGTTCTGCGCGCCACAACACCCGCTGGCCAGCCGCGGCCAGGCCAGCATGGAAGAACTGACCCATGAAGCCTGGATCTTGCGCGAACAGGGCTCGGGCACCCGCCTGACCTTCGATCAGGCCATGCGCCATCACCGCTCCAACCTGAACATCCGCCTGGAGCTGGAGCACACCGAAGCCATCAAGCGGGCCGTGGAGTCCGGCCTTGGCATCGGCTGCATCTCGCGCCTGGCCCTGCGAGACGCCTTCCGGCGCGGCAGTCTGGTGGCGGTGGAAACGCCGGAGCTGGACCTGGCCCGACAGTTCTTCTTCATCTGGCACAAGCAGAAGTACCAGACCTCGGCCATGCGCGAATTTCTCGAACTGTGCCGCAGCTTCACCGCCGGGGTGCGCCGCAGCGACGAGATTGTCCTGCCCAGCATTGCCTAGTGGCCTGTGTGGTCAATTCGCTTACTTAACTTCGGCCCAAGGCTTCACCAGGCGGCGTTGCCACGCATCAAAGTAGCTGGGCTACGACTCGTCGTGGCGCCTTGCCTGGTGAACCCTTGGACTCGAATTTAAGTACTCGAATTAGCCGTACAGGCCACTAGAGCAGGATCACCGCCCAGACCAGCCCGACCATCGTCATGGCGACGAGTTGGGCGGCGCTGCCCATGTCCTTGGCATTTTTCGACAACGGGTGGCGATCGAGGGAGATCCGGTCGATGGCCGCCTCGATCGCCGAGTTGAGCAACTCGACGATCAGCCCCAGCAGGCACACGACGATCAGGATCGCCCGCTCCGCCCGGCTGACATCCAGCCAGAAGGCCACCGGGATCAAGATCACATTGAGCAGCACCAACTGGCGGAATGCCGCTTCGCCGGTGAAGGCCGCGCGCAGGCCATCAAACGAATAGCCGGCAGCATTGAAGATACGCTTGAGGCCGGTCTGGCCCTTGAAAGGCGATGACATAGAGGGTCACTTCATCCACTGAAAAGCGCTGCAGCCTAGTGCAGGGCGGGTCAAAAAAGCGTGAAGGCCAAGGGCCTCAACTCGCTGAAACCGATTCCAGTTGTTGCAAGAGCAATGCGGCCTGGGTCCGGGTACGCACCCCGAGCTTGCGGAAGATCGCAGTCACGTGGGCCTTGATGGTCGCTTCCGAAACGTTCAGCTCATAGGCGATCTGCTTGTTCAGCAAACCTTCGCAGACCATGGTCAGCACCCGGAACTGCTGCGGCGTCAGGCTGGCCAGGCCTTCGCTGGCGGCCTTGGCCTCGGCCGACACATCGACCTTCTCGAAGGCCTGCGGCGGCCACCAGACTTCTCCGTCGAGCACTTTGCGTACCGCATCCTGAATGACTTCCAGCGGGCTGGACTTGGGGATGAAGCCACTGGCGCCGAATTCACGGGACTTGACCACCACCGAGGCTTCTTCCTGCGCCGACACCATCACCACCGGAATCTGCGGGTACTGTCCGCGCAGCAGGACCAGCCCGGAGAAACCATAGGCCCCCGGCATGTTGAGGTCCAGCAGCACCAGGTCCCAGTCGGACTTGTCGGTGAGGTGGGTTTCAAGTTCGGCGATGCTTGCCACTTCCACCAGGCGGACATCAGGGCCCAGGCCCAGGGTTACCGCCTGGCGCAGGGCACTGCGAAACAGCGGGTGGTCATCGGCAATCAGGATTTCGTACGTGGCCATCGATCTAATGATCCTGTTCTGTGCAGGCGCAGGGAGGAAGAATAGGCGCCTGGCGGGCAACTCGAGGTGCGGACAGCTCAGCCCGCACCCAAAAGGCACTTCAAGGCCAGGAAAAACAGCGCTTCAAGCCTTGTCTGTGCCCGAATCGGCGCCAAGGATGCCGAGCCACGACCGGGTGGTCAAGTTGATTGCCCGGTCGTTGCAAGCACGCAGTGGTCGCCAGCCTGCCTATTATGACCCAATGTGCAACGCCTGCCCCTTGTACTATAGGAAGGTATGCAAACGCTGATGCACCGCATCCTGCTCGTCCAGCGGCCACTGGTGCTTGGCGCTGAGGTAGTGGGTGCTGAACACGTCCAGGTAGGCATCCAACGCCTCGGCCGCACGCTGGTCACCGGCCAGCTCCAGGCACATCGCCGCCACTTCGGCGGTGCAGAAGTGGTCATCGCGCTTGGAGCGTCGCAGGCGATAGCGTGAGATCTGCTCCGGTTGCAGGCTGAGCACCGGGAAGCGGTCCAGGTACGGGCTCTTGCGAAACATCTTGCGTGCTTCGGTCCAGGTGGCATCCAGCAGGATGAACAGCGGTCGCTTGCCCGGCTCGCGTACCACTTCGGTGGCCACCCGCTGCGGCTCGACGAACTCGCCGGGGAACACGATATAGGGCTGCCAGTGCGGTTGATCAAGCAGCGCCAGCAGGGCGTCGTCGACCACGGTACGCTGCCAGCCGAAGGCCGAGGTGTCGCCAATGACGTCGGCAATCAGCCAGCCGGTGTTGCTCGGCTTGAGCGGCTCGGTGTCATGCATCAGCAGGCACATGGCCGAATCGGCCGGCACTTGCGGGCGCCAGGCGCACAGGCAATGACTGAAAATCACCCGGCACTGCGGGCAGCGCGGCGCGCGGGACCCACGGGCGACGAAGGGTTTGACACTGCGCGCCAGGCGCTCGGCGCGCAAGCGCGCTACGGCATGGCTCATGGCAGCAGACAACGAAAACGGGAAAGGGATGGCACTGCACAAACTCTGGACAGGAAAACCCGCCCAGTTTACCAGAGACAGCCTGCCGCTGACGGTATTTGCCGTGCAGCCGGGGCACCAACTCCCTATAATCCTCAGCCTGTCGCTACTCGCTGGCACCGGCCCGATGCCGTGACGGAACACCGTGCGCAGTTGCCGGTCCAATCGCCAGTTACCGAACCAGGAGAGATTCATGCTGCGTTTCATCGCCCCGTCCTTGAGCCTGTTGCTCGCCCTGCCCCTGGCCGCCAATGCGGCGTCCAAGCAGGAATACGAGCTGAGCCAGATGCTGCAGAAAGTCGCCAAGGAAAGCAGCGTGGGCACGCCGCGAGCGATCAACGAAGACATCCTCGACCAGGGCTACACCGTCGAAGGCAAGCAACTGATCAATCACCTCAGCGTGCGCGCCAGCCATGCCCAGCAGATGCAGGCCAACCCGGAAAAGCTTCGCGACCAGCTCGGCGCCAGCGTCTGCAAGAACACCGGCTTTCGCCAGCTGCTGGCCAAAGGCGCGGTGCTGACCTATCGCTTCACCGAGTACAAGACCAATCGCATGGTTGGCGAACAGGCGTTCAATGCCGCCAGCTGTGGTATCAAGGCGAGCAAGTAACCCTCAGGCGACCTGCTCACTGTCGCGCCGCTGCTTCTCATCGGCGCGCAGTTCCGCCACCAGGGCCTGGATGTAGCGTGAATGCCGTTCCCCGCCCCCCAGACGACGCAGGCACTCTTCTTCAAGACTCAGGTGATTGGCCTGGGCCGAACGTTCCAGCAGCTCGAACAGCTGTTCATCGAGTTCCAGATTTAGCCGTTGCATATGGCAGGCTCCCTGCATAGCGACAGTCGCCCAAGCCTTCAGTTAACCAGACCTGTATCCATCCTGGCTCCTGACTGACCAGCGGTCGGCAGACAATTTCCCCACCTTGCTAACAATCTCACGGCATTAACACCTGCCAGGGTCTAGATTGATATCAGGTACCCGCTACTTTCCGGGTACACCAAGGGGGGCCTGCCGACGCCCTGCACCGGCAGCGTTGACCGCAAACTTCAAAGTTCACTGCAATGAGACCTTGCAGGTCTACTGCACTGCTCGGCACCCGCCGAGCCACGGCAGCCAGCGACACACGCAGTGTCGCGGCCGGACAGTACAGTCCGGTCAGAGGTTTTGCTGCAGAAGGAGACGTTGAATGCCGTACCAACCGAACGAACTGCTAGCCAGTCACTTCAAGCACAACGGGATTGACCTGAACCACCTGGAAGAACAACTGAAGCTGGTCGCCCCCGACAGCCCCAACTTGCCTCTGTATCGCGACATGGTGCTGACCGTCCTGCGCATGGCCCATGACGACAGCAACCGCTGGAACGCCAAGATCACCCTGCAGGCCCTGCGTGAGCTGGACCATGCCTTCCGCACCCTGGACCAGTACAAGGGCCGGCGCAAGGTCACCGTCTTCGGTTCGGCACGCACCCCCGTCGAACACCCCATGTATGCACTGGCCCGGGAACTGGGTGCCACCCTGGCCCGCTCCAACCTGATGGTCATCACCGGCGCCGGCGGTGGCATCATGGCGGCAGCCCATGAAGGCGCCGGGGTCGATCACAGCCTGGGCTTCAATATCACCCTGCCCTTCGAGCAGCATGCCAATGCCACGGTGGGCGGCACCGACAAGCTCTTGCCGTTCCACTTCTTCTTCATTCGCAAGCTGTTCTTCGTCAAGGAGGCCGATGCCCTGGTGCTCTGCCCTGGCGGCTTCGGCACGCTGGACGAGGCACTGGAAGTACTGACCCTGATCCAGACCGGCAAGAGCCCCCTGGTACCGGTGGTGCTGCTGGACTCCCCGGGCGGCAACTTCTGGCAGGACGCCCTGAACTTCATCACCCGGCAGCTGGAAGAGAACCGCTACATCCTGCCAAGTGACATGAAGCTGCTGCGCCTGGTGCACAGTGCCGAGGAGGCGGTAGAGGAAATCAACCAGTTCTACAGCAACTACCACTCCAGCCGCTGGCTGAAGAACCAGTTCGTGATTCGCATGCACCATCCGCTCAGCGAGGCAGCGCTATTCGACCTCCAGGAAGGCTTCGCCGACCTGCGCCTGAGCGGCCACTATCATCAGCATGCCTACGCCGGCGAACACCACGACGAGCCGAAGTTCAGTCACCTGACCCGACTCACCTTCGCCTTCAACGGCCGCGACCAGGGGCGCCTGCGCGAGCTGGTGGACTTCATCAACCTGTCGGAAAACTGGGCCAAGCCCGAACCGATGCATACCACCCAGCGAGCCCGCGAAGCGTTGAGGGTCACCTGAGAACCGGGGGGTTAATCGTCCAGACCTCGGCCGCTCAACAGGCGGCCGATCATGTCCATGGAAAAGCCACGGTAGACCAGGAAACGGGTCTGCTGTGCGCGGCTGCGCGGATCGACGGGGAGCTGGCCGGAAAACTTGCGCTGCCAGACATCCCGCAATTGCGCCGTCCAGTCCACATCGCTCTCGCGCAGGGCCTGGTCGATCTCGCTGCGTTGCAGGCCACGCTGGCCCAGCTCTTCGCGAATGCGTGCAGGGCCGTAGCCTGAACGCGAACGGTAGCTGATGAAGCTTTCCAGGTAGCGGGCTTCACTGAGCAGGCCCTCTTCCGTCAGGCGGTCGAGTTCCTGGTCAATCAATTCGGAGGGAGCGCCGCGCTGACGCAACTTGCGCGTCAGCTCGACTCGACCGTGCTCGCGACGTGCGAGCAGGTCCATGGCTGTCCGCCTTACGGCGACGGGGGTATCGAGTTCGACGGACATGGGGGTGATCAGTAGTCGGCGTCAGCGTCGACCAGATCGTCTTCAGCTTCGGCGTTGACCGCAGCTGCCTTGCCGGCTGCATCGACGGCGCCAGCGCTGAGCAGCTTGTCGCGAATCTGCTTCTCGAGGGTGGCGGCGATTTCCGGGTTGTCCTGGAGGAACTTGGCCGAGTTGGCCTTGCCCTGACCAATCTTGCTGCCCTGGTAGCTGTACCAGGCACCGGATTTTTCCAGGAAGCCGTGCAGTACGCCCAGGTCGATGATCTCGCCGTTGCGGTAGATACCCTTGCCGTAGAGGATCTGGAATTCAGCCTGACGGAACGGTGGCGCCACCTTGTTCTTGACGATCTTGACCCGGGTTTCGCTGCCGACCACTTCGTCGCCTTCCTTCACCGCGCCGGTACGGCGGATGTCCAGGCGAACCGAGGCGTAGAACTTCAGGGCGTTACCGCCGGTGGTGGTTTCCGGGCTACCGAACATCACGCCGATCTTCATACGGATCTGGTTGATGAAGATCACCAGGCAGTTGGCGTTCTTGATGTTACCGGTGATCTTGCGCAGCGCCTGGGACATCAGGCGGGCCTGCAGGCCCACGTGCATGTCGCCCATCTCGCCTTCGATCTCGGCCTTGGGTACCAGGGCGGCCACGGAGTCGACGATGATTACGTCAACGGCGTTGGAGCGCACCAGCATGTCGGTGATTTCCAGGGCCTGCTCGCCGGTGTCCGGCTGCGAGACCAGCAGGTCGTCGACATTGACGCCCAGCTTGCCGGCGTACTCGGGGTCGAGGGCGTGTTCGGCGTCGACGAAGGCACAGGTAGCGCCCATTTTCTGGGCCTGGGCGATGACCGACAGGGTCAGGGTGGTTTTACCGGACGACTCGGGGCCGTAGATCTCGACGATACGACCTTTTGGCAGACCGCCAATGCCCAGGGCGATGTCCAGGCCCAGGGAGCCGGTGGAGATGGCCGGGATCGCCTGACGCTCGTGGTCGCCCATGCGCATGACCGCGCCTTTACCGAATTGACGCTCGATTTGCCCCAGGGCCGCAGCCAAGGCGCGCTTCTTGTTGTCGTCCATTGAAGTCCTCACGTAATCGATAGGGCCTGACGGCCAGAAACACCTGTATAAGTAGCCAGTATTATTCCACAGGGTTTTCTTCCCGCCTACCCCCGAATTGCGATTTACTCTGCGCCAAGCTGTAACAAGCCCTCTAGCGCGGCGATTACCGTTTGTCGGCGTACCGCATCGCGGTCGCCGTCGAAGTGCCGGCGCTCGCTGCTCACCCGGTCACCATCGGCCCAGGCCAGCCAGACGGTGCCCACCGGTTTGGCTGGAGAACCGCCATCGGGCCCGGCCACACCACTGACCGCCACGGCAAAGCGCGCACCACTGGCCGCCCGGGCGCCACGGACCATGGCCTCGACCACTTCCTGGCTGACGGCGCCGACCTGGACGAACAAGGTGTCCGGCACACCCAGCTGGCGGGTCTTCTGCCCATTGGAATAGGTCACATAACCGGCCTCGAACCAGGCCGAGCTGCCCGCCGTGCGGGTGATCGCCTCGGCGATGCCGCCACCGGTGCAGGATTCGGCCGTGGTCACCTGGGCGTTGAAACGACGCAGGTGTTTACCCAGGCGGGCGGAAAGCGCGGTGATCGGGTCCATGGCAAGCTCCTTGAAAGACTGTCGCCTACCCTACACCAGCGCAGGCCCGGCACAAATGCTCAGTGCAGCAGTGCCTGCACATAGGCCTGGCACGCGCGCAAGGCGATCAATCCCCGATCGCCCTGGTCGGTGATGGCGATAATTCTTCCAGCATGCGCCGGGTCAAGTCGGGCGCGTACGGGCTCATGATCCAGGCCGCTGGCGCAGGCGGCGGCGGGCACAGCGGCGCAACCGGTGGCACCCCGCTCGACCAGGACTGACAGCCGTAGATCGGCAGTAGCCAGGCGATCACGCAGACGGGCCTGATTGTCTCGAGCATCGACAAGCTCCTGATAATGACGTTGATCACTGGCCTGCAGCCGCTGCTCCAAGCCCTGGCGTTGCTGGCGCTCGGCAAGCAGTTGCGCGGCCGCAGTTTCAGCCTGGACCCGGCGTTCGCCGGCACAGGTTTCTGCCTGCTGCGCCAGCTGTCGGCCCAAGCGCCAGCCCTGGATCTGCCAGGTCAGCCCACAGGCCGCGATCAGCAGCGCCAGCAGCACGCCGGACCGTCCAGGACTCAACACAGCACCTCCCGCGCCCTGGCCCAGAGCCGCAAGCGATCCTCCAGACCATTGAGCCCGCCGTTGATATGCCGGGTGATGCGGTTGAACTCACCCCGGTCGGCCAATTGGTTAAGCCCGCGCGAGTGCCAGAACCAGGCTGCCGACGCCGAAGCCCACTGCGGTTGTTCGAGCAAGTGGGGGTGTTCGAGCAAGCGCTCGTCGTCAAACAGGGCCAGGCTACAGGCCCGGTAGTTGTTGCGCCCGGTCACCTGGATCAGACCACGGCCGCAGTAGCGCTGGCCGTCGCCGTCGGCCTCGGGGGTGTTGCCCAGGCGCAGGGCCAGGTTGCCGGTGTCATAGCGCGAGAGGTAGCGGTCGCTGCCCAGCTCCCTGACGTAGCGCAACTGGCCGGATTCGTGCCCCACCTGGGCGAGAAAGGCGGCCATGCGCCGGGAGGTGTTGATTTCCCAATGGGCCATGGCCTGGTTCAGTGCAGGTAAAAAAATGCCCGCGTTCAAGCGGGCGTCGGGAAACAGTGCAGCCAGTTGTTCCAGTGTCATGGGGTCCTTCCTGGTCGAGGGGATCAATCGGGTTGCGGCTCGCGTTTCCCAAGCCGCTATATGCTTGCGACGTGCCTGCCTTTGGCCCTGGCCTTGCCCTTGCTGCCACCATTGCAATGGACCGTTGTGCCCCAGCCGGATGACGTGAAGCTGTGCTCGACCGACTCGATCAGGTACTGGCCATCCAGGCCCTCCTTGAAGCCCTGGGCATTGAGCAGGCGTTCGGCGAACAGATCCGTACGCCCGGCCATTTCCAGGCGCAGGCTGGCAGTGCTGCGGTTGAAAGCCGCCAACCGCGCCTTGGCGGCCTGTTCGGCGGCAGACTTGTCGGGATGGATGTGCCGGTCGGTATGCACCGGTTGCAGTCCATCGGGTGCCGCGCCGTTGGCGATGTCGATGGTCTTGAGTTGCCCGGTTCTCTTGTCCTGGTGACGGGTCTGTACAGCTTTGTGCGTCCCCTTGTCCGCCAGGCTGATCTGCCAGCGACTCACGTCGGCACGCTGCAGGGTGACGATGCCAAGGGCCTGGCCACTGGCACTCTTCCCGGCCTGGCGAGGCATCACCAGCAACTTGCCATCGCCGACCTTGGCCGTGCAGTCGTACTGCCGGGCCAGACGGGTGATGAAGTTGAAGTCCGATTCGTTGAGTTGGTCAACCCGGGGCACCCGGGTGGTGACCGGGCAGACCGGCTGCCAACCGTTGCGTGCAGCGATATCGCCGACGATCCGTTGCAACGGCACATCCTCCCAGCTGCCGCTGCGGGTGGTCTTGCCGCTGCCGCGCATGTCGCTGGCCTTGCCGCGGATGACGATGCTGTCGGGGGGGCCGGACAGCTCCACCTCGTCCACGGTGTAACGGCCCAGGCGCGTCAAAGCCTGCCCGGCATAACCCAGGTGCACCTCGATCAGGGCGCCTCGTGCCGGCAGTGTCACGGCCCCGTCGCGATCATCGATGCGCAGTTCGAACTCATCGGATTCCATGCCCGGCTTGTCCGAGGTTCGCAGCGACAACAGTCGGTCATTGATCAGCTCGGTGATGTCCTTGCCATCGGCGACAAGGCGAAATACAGGTTGCATGGCTCATGCTCCAGAAAAACAGCCCCCGCACCGGGCGGGGTCTGATGGTTACTGCCAGGTGCGGGCCTCAATCCCACAACTGCACGATGGCCTCGGCCGTCGTCGGCAACGCCGGCAACAGGATCTGTACCCCGGCACGAAACGGCTGAGGTTCGTCGGCCAGGCCCTGGTTGGCGTCCAGCACCGCCTCGACGCTGCCATTGAGGTGGCCGTAGTAGTGCTGGCACAGGGTGTCGAGCAGGTCCCCGTCAGACGTTCTGCATGTCGTCGCCATAGCTTACGAACTCCAGTGAGAAACCTTGTTTTCGGGGGATGCCGCCGGCCAGCAGGTGGCTTTGGTCTTCGTCGATGCTGGTCAGGCACCAGTTGCCCAGGACTTCGCCGTAGCCTGTGGTCAGGCTCAGGGGCAGCAGTTGTCGACCGATGCTGCGCAATGCCTGCAGTTGCCCAAGTCCGCCTTTGAAGCCCGGGTAGATCGCACCCTTGATGCTGATCTTCTCGTCCCCCAGCCCCACCGCTTGCTGCGCAGTGCTGCGCGTCAGGCGCTCCTGGGCCGCCCAGCGATAGCCGGTCTGCCGACGCAGTGCCTCAAAGGCCGCAGTGTCGAGGTTGAAGTAATACGCAGACGCCTCGGGCTTGAGCGGCTGCAGCACCAACAGGTGCGGGAACGGCTTGACCGCTTCGGCCGCCGGCGTTGCGTCGGGTGCGAAACTACCGGTCGGCAGGATGTTGGCCAGGGACGGGCTGATCTTGCCGGCTACGCGATTGATCGCGGCGCCGACCCTGGCCACCTGGGTTCGCACCGTACCGACCCCCGCTTGCACCTGGGCCACGATTGCCACCGCCCGGTCGTAGCGGGCTATTGCCCGGTCGACGGTGGACTGCGCCGCGTTGATGGCGCGCAAGGTGCGCTGCAGTTTCGCACCGATGGCCGGCCCCACGAATGGCAACCCTTCAAGCTCGGCAGCCGCCTCACGAAATACCACCGCGGCCTCATTCACCGGCGCCAGCATGTCATCGGCACTGCGCCGCCCCGCTTCCCCTGCCGCCACCAGTGCACCAAGCCCGGATTGCAGTTGATCCAAGTAATTCATGGCACCTCCTTAAATCACATGTGGAACGTCGTACAGTTGGCGACTGGTTGCCTGGCGGACCAGCTCGTCGAATTGACGGCGAACAATGGCCCCGACCTCCTGGGCGAGCTGCATGGGGTCACTCAGGTTCCCCTGGACAGTGACAGGCATGTTCGGCGCGAACGTGAACTGTTGGTTGAGCGGTGCCTGTTGGGTCACGCTTGTCTGCTGCGTCGCGGGAAGGGTTGCCATCAGGGCGAGCTCGGCCGTTGACGGTGCAATGGCCCGGGCAGCCTCGCCCAACGACCGACCAGTCGCGCCCTGCGCTTCCCGGACCGGGCCTGCCCCGTCTTTGACTGAAGGCTTGTCAGCGGCGTCGGGGGCGAACCAGCGCCTGGCCAGCAGGCTGCCTAAATCGTCACCCGCAAGCCCTCCCACCAACGCCCCGACCGCCGTGCCGATCACCGGAACGGCCGAGCCCAGTGCAGCCCCGGCAAGCGCTCCGCCGAGTCCGCCTAGCGCCCCTCCATAGCCATCGGCTTTTTCTTCGGCTGTCTCGGCCGTCAGCGCAGTCTTGGCGACTTTGTAACCGGCCTCGAGCAAGGACAGAGGAGCAACCGACTTGACCCCGGTCCACATCTTGCTCGCGATACTTGGCGCTGGCGCCGACGTTGGTGGATCGGGAAGCGATTCGGTACCGGTGTCGACGTCTCCTGTCTGCTTCCCTTTTCTCGTCGACGAGCGACCAAACACCCCCTTCACCTTACCCATCACGCCTGACCCAAGGTTCTTCGGCACCTTGCCCACACGATCAAGGCCCGGCAGGGCCTTGCCTCCCCGTAGCGTCCCGGCGATAGCGACACTCCCCAGCGCCAGGGCGGTATCACCTGCGGACACCGGCGCGGCTTGCTCCGCAGGCGCAGCGACCGTGGTGCAGCGCACAGCCTTGCCCACCTCACAGGGACAAGGCTTGCAGGGAGCATGCTCTTCAGTTGAGGGCTTGTTTGCCTGGACAGGCGCGAACCAGTGCTTGCCCATCCATTCGTTCAGGCTTGGGGCAGTTGGCTTGTCTCGCGGGTCGCCTGCCAACGGACCGGCCCCAGGCTTGAGCGGCCCCATTGCGGTCAGGAGCGGTATCAACCTTGGGGCACCCGTCGCAGCGGCGTCGGCCCGCACCAGCGCGCCTGATCCATCACCAACAGGTTTGCGTTCGGAATGCGTGACTGGCGACTCACTGCCCTGGTCATCAGTAAACCAGTCCCCGGCCAGCTTCGCCCCCAAGCGCTCACCGACGACGCCACCGAGCCTTTCCCCCAGCGCACGGCCGTCGGGACCTGCGACCCTGGCGCCGAACGCCGCCCCCACTCGCGCCCCTACAACCCCGCCTGCCACCTCACCGTAACCCTCGGCCTTTTCTTCCGGGGTCTGGTCACTGCGGTAGATACTGACCACCTCGACACCCGTCTCCAGGTAGTCAAGATAGGTGTTCAGCTTCTCGGCGGTGCGCGCCGCTTTCTTCTTGCTTCGCCGCGAAGCTGTAACGCTCAATTGACCTACTTTTGCTTTCAATCCATGGGTCAGCTCCTTCAAACCCTGCGCAAGCGCACCGATTGCATCACCCAGAACGCCCGACCTGGCCTCCTGCGTATCCTCAGGCGTATTCAACCCACCTTGAGGCCCCTGGGCCTGGCCAAACATGCGCTTGAACATCCCGGTGCTTGTGACTGACTGCATCGTTTTTCCGATGCGGTTTTCGATAGCCTTCAACGTGGTGCCTACCGTCGGCTTGACGGCGGCACCGATCCCCCTGCTCGCCATCCACTTCCCCTTCGCATTCGAATTGAGCTCAGTCCGTGAGCCACCAGACCATGTCGGCGTACGACATGGTCATGATTTGCGCAGCGGCAAAATTCAGCTCTTTGGCGAGCCGCTTTGCCGCCGCTTTCTGCAAGGCGGGATCAAAGTTCGTCGTCTTGCACCAGGCGAAAATAGCCGGCCTGCAAGCGGCTGTAGTCCTTGAGCGACAGGCCTTCGAGGTCCTTGACGCCGACCTCGGCCAGGGACGCGAACAGGTTCAGCTCGCGCTGCTCGTCGTCGCCGCTGGCAACCGACTGCGCGGTACGGATGTCGCGCACCGTCGGGGCCCGCATCGCCAGGCTGTCGACCTGCAGGCCGTTGGCCTCGGTGGGCTTGCTCAGGTGAACGACCACCCGATCGGCGCTCAGGGTCAACCAGCTGGGAGTTTTCGTGCCTTGCGTCATGTCAGCTCCTTACAGGCCCAGGGCCGAACGTTGGGCGGCGAGCTGGTCGACGCCATCGATGACCCGTTTCATACCCAACGGATCGATTTCGTAGACCAGGCGACCCTCGACTTCCAGCTTGTAGTAGGTCAGTGCCACGCTATGTTTGATCTCGGCCTTGTCACCGGATTTCCAGTCGCCCATGTCGACTTCTTTCAACGCCCCGCGCAGGGTGACGATGACCGGGGTAACGCGGCCCTTGAGGCCCTTGAAAGCACCGCGGAAAGTACCGCTGAACGACGAACCGTCGGCCAGGCCGAAGAACTTCAACGCCTCACGACGCACGCCGGTGGTGGTGAAGCCGGCTTCCTGCTTTTCCATGCCCATGTCGATCTCGACCGGCATGTCCATGCCACCGGCACGGTGTTCTTCCATCTTCAGGGTGAGCTTGGGCAGGGTCAGGCTGGGGACGTCACCTTGAAAGCTGACGCCATCGACGAACAGGTTCAGGTTTGCCAGGGTTTCGGGAATCATTGCCATGTGTAGTGCTCCTTAGGCGGCTTGGTCGAGGACTTCGGTCAGCCACTGGTTAGTGACTTCGACGCGGAAATTGGGGTTTTCTGCTGGCGGCACATCGGTGAAACGGATGTTCCAGTACACCTTGCCCTGCTCCAGCTGGCTGGCAGTGTTCAGCTCGGGATCGGCGAACACCTCGAAATTGATGATCGCGCCCTGGGCTTTCAGGTCGCGCATGAACGCCTGCAGGCCTTCGGTCACGTCCTTGACATAGGTGGCAGTGATCGAGCGGTCGACCGCCCACTTGTGGCCGTAGAGGATCGCGTCCATGACGATGTCCATGGTCCGTACGCGGGTGACGAACGCCCATTTCGGGTCGCTGCTCAGGGTGCGGTTGCCCCACAGGCGGTAACCGTCGTCACGGATGATGGTGGTGATGTTGGCGTTGTTGAGCAGGTTGGCCCGGCAACTGGCATCACCGTCCAGGTATTCGATGGCGCGACCGGTGCCGGTGATGCCGACGAACTCCTTGTTCGATGGCGAGGCCCAGAAGCCGTACTCGCTGTCGGTCCAGGCGAACAGACCGGCGACCCAGGCCGACGCCGGCGCATCGACCGTGGCACTGGCTTCGGTATCCCAGTACTGCACCCCCGGATCGACCAGGAAGGCGCGTTTGGCACCGAAGTTCGCGGCATAGGCTACAGCGGCCTCATCAGTGCTGTTCGGGCCATCGAGAATGGCCAGGCCACGCAGCTTGTCGGCCAGGGCGACCAGCGCGGTGCCGACGGCTTCGGTCGCGCTGTGCTTGGGGGTCACCAGCAAGCGCGGCTGGGCATTGAAGCGGCTTTTGCCATCGAGCAACGCCTGCAGGCCGGTGCGCTTGCCGTCGGCCAGCACGCCGCCGATGATCGCCGAGGTCTGTTGCGCTGCATCGGCGACCTTGGCCACGCCGCAGGCGACGATCACCGCCCGGGTACGGCTGTAGATGGCCTGGCAGGCCCGGGTGATCGCGGCATCGACGCCGAATGCGGCGATGGCTTCACGCTCGCTGGTGATGAGCACCAGGTCGTTGGCCTTGGCACTGGCGGACGGGCCGGGGGTGAAGGTGTCGACCAGGCCGATGATGGACGACGACGGTAGCGCAATGGTGCGGGCGCCGGTGTCGATGTTGGTAACGGTTACGCCGTGGAAGAATCCACTCATAGATCATTCTCCAGAAATGCGAAGGCCCCGGGATACGGGGCCTGACAGGTGTGTTGCAGATAAGAAAAAGCCCCGGCGGTGCGGGGCTTTAGTGAGTTGGTTCAGCGATCCAGTGGGGTACCGGGGGTCGATAATCACTGTTGGGGAAACTCTCGGACTGCGGCCAGTCTCGTAGCGACTGCCGACAGGCCAGCAACTCGGTATGTTGCTCGGGTGTCAATGTGGTCTCTCGCGCCAACAATTGCTCGTCGCGGTGACGTGCGACCAGCCACTCGGTTGCGTCAAGCACACTGTCGCGCCACATGCGCTCGGCATCAGCCAACGACTGTTCATCGATCGGTGACTCAAGAAAAACCTCGTTCACGTAGTGCCAGCCCTGATCGACCTCTACGCCACCACAACTCAACCACAGGATTGAAGGATGGAAGCGCCCGACAGGATCAGTATCAGTGACTTCCAGCACCTTGCCGTTGCTGACATGTGCCCACTTTGTGTTTGATTCGATCATGGTCACCATCCGATCATCACCAGGCCGGGTGCACCATTGCCCCCGTTGCCGTTTTCATTACCTCCGCCGCCGCCACTGCCTGGTGAGGTACCCGGACCACCATTTCCGCCGGCGGTTGAACTGCCCGATCCCAGACCTCCACCACCACCGCCGGCGCCTCCGCCATAAATCGAACCGACAGAGGCGTCATGCCGTGTCTGGTTGGCGCCGTTGCCCAGAGACCAGTTCATATTGCCGCCAACCCCCGTGCCCCCGACACCGGCGCACCAACTAGTGGCACCGCCCCCAGGCAACGCACTGAGAAAGGAGCCAAAAGAGGACGTGCCGCCATTGCCGCCGTTGCCTTCGGACCCCGTACGGCCGATACCACCAACGCCGACAGTCACAGTGACTTGATTCACGCCGGAGAGATTCACCAGTCCCTGGCAAACCCCACCGGCTCCGCCGCCACCGCCACCTTTCGGGTAGCGTCCACCGCCGCCGCCACCGCCGATCACGGTAACCCAGGCTTTCGAAACCCCGTCAGGGACAGCCCAGGTGTGTACGCCAGCAGTACTGAATGCGGTGATACCGCGATACGGCATGTGTTCCGGCATGATTGCCCGACCAGCCGACTCGGCCAGCGCAGCGATATCGATATTTCCCTCGTTGATTGGGGTGTTCCAGGCCTTGATGCACCACATCACCGCCAGGTTTCGGGGGCGGGTTTCTGTTCCGCCTGTGGGGTTGGTGGTCTTGGTGATACCAGGGGTATCAGACGGCACCGGGTTAGAGACACCGCCAGTCCCCATGACGGCAGACGCTACGTTGTAGCTGTGTGAGTGCGCCCTCGTCTCATCAGCCTGCCAGTTGCCAATCACTCGCCCGGCATCCACACCGCGCCCATGATCCCAACCGCGCAGGAACTCAGCACGCGATTCCGGCAGCCGAAAGTTGCCTGGTCCCTCGTCTCCCTTGTTGAATACTGTCCCCAAGAAAGCCGACAGGCTGGGATAGATGGCACTGCTCTTGACGCTACCGTCCAGTTCCAGAAAGCCCGGGGCCATCTTGTCGACGGGGAAGGCCACCATGGCGCCTACTGGCAGCGCCGAGGCTTCGGCAATAAGGGCGTCGACCTGCTCCTTCGTATAGGCATCTGTGATGCCATTGGCGGCCAGTGTCGACGGGTTGTCGCCGGAAAGCACCACGCCCCGGTCATTGATCTTGACCCGTGTAAATTCACCGGCAGCCTTGTTCTTCGGCAACACCTCCAGAATGGAGCCGTCGACATAAGCCCGCGTAGCCAGTACCACCGCCGGATCGACCTTCAACTGCACGTTGGCCGCGCTGGTGACGATAATGTTCAGCCGCACCACCTGGGTCTTGCCGGTGCCCTGGCTCAACAATGGTTTGAAGCTCGGCGCGCAGTTGGCCACGGCAACCAGGTCGCCGTCCGCATCGTAGAGGCCGATTTCGCGAATCCACCAGCCTCCCACATCAGGCGGGATCACCTGTTCGGCAATGATGATGCTGGCGTTGTCCGGATCAACCTTGACCTGGTTGAGCGGCGCGCGCCGGCGTTCGTTGATAAGCTTTTTCTGATCCCGCGAGGGGGTCGGGTCGGTCAGGTTGGCATCGCCAACCCCCATTTGCGAAAAGGTCCAAGGCACGCCCAGGGCGTTTGCATTGGCCTGCTTGGCCTCTCCCACGGCAGTGAGAATAGCGAAGTACTGGCTTGTCTGATCAGTCATGAGTACACATCCAGGGTTTCAATTTGATGTTCCCGGCCTACATGGCCAAAGCTGCAGTTGACCTCGATAGCGCGCAAGGTCGGCGGATAGATGTCGATTTCGTCGCCCTCGGCAAGGCCCATCACCAGGCGCATGCAACCACTGCTGGCCAGTGATATGGCCAAGCCCGTGAGGTGACGGCTGACGGGTCTGGCGTCATCGATCAGTCGGGTCAGCTCCTGGTACATGTCCTCGCTGATACCGTTTTCCAGAACGCCGACCTGGAGCGCGAAGGTGCCGGGCACACCTTGAGGTTGTGTCTGCCACCACTCCTTCACCTCGATCAGGTAACCCAAGGGTTCAACCACCCGGCGCAAGGCGCCGATGGTCCCTTTATGCGCATGCACGTAGTACGCCGAACGAATCACTGAACGCTTGATGGCATCAGACCAGGTGTCGTCCCAACGGTCGACCGACCAGGCCCAGGCCAGCTGATGCAGAAGATGCGCCGGACAGGTGTCCGGGTTGTACAGCGCGCGCAGTGGGATCTCGGTGACCTCAACGCCAGCAGCCTCGATGGCAAGTTCCAGCGCGGTGCTGTTGAGTGGGAGCAGGCTGTCCATTTCAGCTCCCTCGCGTCACGGTGATCCCCTCGCACCAGGCCGCTTGTGCCTGGTCTGGGCGAATGTCTATCCAGTCGTCCAGGTCGACCCGGCTGACTCCATTGATATGCAACTGGGCATCGACCCCTGAACGTGCCACTTCCACGCCCAGCCGTCGACGGGGATTGACCCAGGCTTGCAGGCGGCGTCTGCACTCGGCCAGGGTGGCTTCGATCTCCGGGCCGCTACCGCTCATGTGCACCACGGCATCGATGCGGTACGGCAGAACTTCGGCGCTCTGTACCGTCAACCGGTCAGCTACCGGACGCACATCATCGTCGTTGAGCCTGGCACTCACGGTTTCGAGCAGCTCGGCGCTGGCCACGCCATTGCCTTCGAGGGTCAGTACTGTCACCACGACGACGGCAGGCGAAGGGCTGTACGCCGTAGCATCGGCCACCTGCCCTGACGCGTTGCGTGCATGGAAGATGTAACTGTTACGCGGCCCCGCCGTGGTCAACCCTTCGTACACCAGCTGGATACGCTCACGCAGCGCGTCGTCCACCTCAAGCACAGGCTGCGTCGGGGGAACCACACTCGAATCTGCGGGCTGAATCACCAACCGCTCGAGCCGTACATTGGCCGCCAGTTGATCAAGGTCGGTGCCCTGGGCATGGGCCAGCAACAGCGCCTTGGCCGCATCGTTGACCCGCGCACGGTTGAACAGCTTGCGGTAGGCACCCACTTCCAGCAGTTTCATGACCGGGTCGCTCTCCAGGGCCGCATCCCAGTTATTGCCCATATGCGACCGGAACGTCGCCAGGTCCTGCTGGAAGAGGTCCTCGAAATCGAGATCCTCCAGCACCTGTGGCGCGGGCAGCGCCGACAGATCCACACTACTCATGCGCTCACCTCCAGCTTCGGGCGGCTATGGAAACGCAAACGCCCCGGCATTCGGGGCGTTCAAGGGATACAGCCAGCCATCAGGCGTTGCCGACGCCGACCACACTGGCGCGAATGGCAGCAACGGCCTCATCGGCGAGATGCTCGGCTGCTGCGTGAGTGGTTGCCTTGAGAACGGCTTGCTTGCCTTTGAGACGAGCGGCTCGAATGGCGTACATCGCGCCCTGCCAGGCGATGGCCTCAGCCAGAATGCTGTCGGCCGCGGGTCTGGCCTCAAGATCGGCTGCGTCCATCCAGGCTTGTACCGATGGCGGCGCATCACCGATGTAGCCACTCGCTGCAAACGCTTGGGCCTCCTGGGCGGCGGTCTGGTATTCCAGCGCTCGCAGAGGGTCAGAAAGCACACTCAGGCGCGCTTGATCGGCAACCTGGTCTATTGTCTGACAGGCCACCCGCAAGGCAGCCAACAATGGCAATGCTGCAAATTCGAATCCGACATATGACTGACCGTCATGGACCACATTGATATTCTGGATCTGCATGGTTTCCCCTTAAAGAGCGGACAGGTTAGTCAAAACGTTGTTCAATGTTTTTGGCTCGGTTCCCGATGCCACCCCACCGATATATTTCCCACCAAAGTCACTTGGGAAAGTCGTGGCAGTACAGTTCAGGACAACAGAAGAAGTGCTGATGCCAACGAGTGCACCTGCAAAAGTTGAATCCATGGAAACAGTCAGTGTCGACAACGTAACCCCTACCAGCGGCGGCAAGTTAGAGCCTGCATTAGTGCGAATGAGTGAGCACAACCTAATGCTGGTCGGAGTTGGTGTTACACCGGTCGCGGCAGGAAGCACTGGATCAACTTGACGCAACTCTATGCTGGAGGCCTGCCCCATGAGCAGAAATCCACCCAGCTGGGTAGTTTTCACCCCGGTAGCGGCGTCAGTGGTTTGGTAGTAACCAGCCCTCAATTTGGGCGCAGTGGCCAGCAACCCGCCGTACAGGAACAGGTAGGCACAGGTTGAAACAATCAAATAATCGAGGGTGTAATCCCCCATCAAATTGACAGTGCACGAACCCGCCGCTGGAGTAGACTTGATAGCCTTCTCGATTGATTTGAAAGGCGAGCTCTTGCTACCTAAATTGGTATCCAGCCCACTGACTTGATCGACGTACCAGGTTCTGGAAGTTTCCGGCACTGCCGCTACAGCAGCTGCCACAGCAGCATCAATCCCCGCCTTCTTGCCATTAAAGTAATCAATCAACGTTGTGGTTTTCGTCACCAGATTGGCAACATCAGTCTCAAGACTCATTGTCTCTTATGCTCCATGGATATGTTTAACAACAAGGGTCTGCAGGGCAATCAGCCCTGAGGCGTTACACACCGCCGCACTCAACAGCCCCTCTCGATCCTCGATCTGCCGTCGCTCGGCGGCTTTCATCCGCCCAAGCAAGCTGGCGATCTGCTCACCCTCGATCCGGTGACGCTCGGTGTGATCGTCCAGCTGGTCCTGCTGCTTAAGCCCACGCCATTGTTCGGCAATCAACGCCGATGCCTGGGCGGCCAGTGGCCCTGCCAATGTCAGGTTGAGCCCGGCTCCGGCGCTGACGATAGTCACGCTGTTGGCCGGCAGCGCCGTCAGCGACAGGTCATAGGCCAGCAGCAGGTCGGTGCCCGCAGGTTTGTAGGCCAAGGCTTCGGTAGGATGCGACCACACCGCCAGCAGCGTGCCGTCGCTCAACAGAAAGCCGACTTCTCGCACCCAGAAGGCGCGGTCGCCATCGGCCACAGCGGTCAGGTGAATCTGTGTATTGCCCAGCCGTTCCCCGCCGGCAATCGGATAGCTGGCGGTCTGGGCTTTGAGGGTTTTCTGGTCAGCATTGGGCGTATAACCCGATGTGCCCAGCACCACGTGGGTAATCTCAGCCGCCAGCCCGGCATTGTCTGCCCGCCAGATCGCAGCCAGACCGGCCTTGGTGATCACCGGTTGCAGGGGTGTACTCATAGAACTGCCTCCATCGTGCCGCGCACGACGATCCGGGCCCGCGCCGCGTTGGCGCATTGCAGGCCCTGCTCAACATTGATGGGAAGACCCAGGGCCTCGGCCGACTGTCGAACCACGCTGCGTAGATTCGAGGCATTGGCCAGGCGCAGGCCGCCGTCAAACCCGGCCCCCAGGCGAAATTCGTAATGGCTGCGTTCGTTCTTCGTCGCATCGACCAGGGCACGCAACCTGGCATACAGTTGAGGCGAGAGAATCGAGCCCTCGCCCGGCCGGTTGTCGTTGGCCCAGGCAGTCAGCTCGAAGGTGTAAGGCGCAGCGCCCGGGATCTGCTGCCATTCCTTGAACCGCGAATTGACCCGCACGGCCTTGAGCACGCGGCGTACCGCCCCCACCGTGCCTTTGCGTTTGTGTACGGGGATCGCTTGAGCAATCAGGGCTCGTTGCTGTGCTTCGGTCTCGGCCGCCTCCCAGCCGTCGACTTTCATAGCCCAGGCCAACCACGGCAAAAAGTTCGCCGGGCAGCGCTGCGAGTCGGCCACACCGCGGATGATCTGCGGGTCGATACCCAGGTCGCATGCCAACGCCAGGGCCTGCTCCAGCACCGTCGCGTTATGCGGCAGCAGGCTCATGCCAGCACCTCGGTGGTCAGGGTGATGCCGTTGCAGCTGGGGTAATGGCGCTTGTCACTGAGCACGTCCGCAACCGGCTGCATGATCCGCACCCGGCGCACACCCGAGACGTGCAACGCGGCATAGATTGCCGAGAGCGGCAGCAGTCCCTCCAGCCGCCGTGCCTCGGCGATGGCAAGATCGAGTTCGGCAAGCGCCGCAGCTTTCACCACGACCGGATCCGGCCCGGCCTCCAGTTCAAGGGTCGCCACCACGCTGAAGCCGTTCGGCAGGCCCAACCGGGTGCGCGGACGATCGGTCAGCGGGCGCACATCTTCGGCCGAAAGCGCCGTCTGCACGGCGGTGACCAGTTGCGCACCGTCCACCGGGCTGTCGATCCGGGGCAACACGGCCAGGGACACATCGCCTGGCAACGGGTTGCTCAGCCCCGCGTCATAGTCACAGACCACGACAATCGCCCCGGCCGGCAGTTGCGCCTGCAATGCGGCACTGACCGGCACGCCCTTGAAGGTGGGCGAATCCACCGACACACTGGCCACGTTCGCCGATGCACTGAGACCGTGGTACTCGTAAGCACCGCGACTTCCCGCCACCGACAAGGCTTCCAGCGACAAGCGTGTGCGGTAGCGCAGCGCAGTGTCGCTTTCCATGACGGCAGCAAGCGGTGGCACGGCATCCGGGTCGGCCGCGGCAATCACCAGCCGCTGTACGCCGTAATCGGCGACGCGGTTGTCCAGGTCCGTGCCCTTGGCATAAGCCAACAGACTGGCCCTGGCTGCGTCATTGACCCGCGCTCGGCCAAGTAGTTGCTGATAGGCCGCCACCTCCAGCAATTTGACCACCGGGTCCGACTCCAGCACGGCGGTCCATTGATCCCCCATCTGCAGGCGAAAGGTACCCAGCACCTGCTGATACAGCGTTTCGAACTCAAGGGTTTCAAGTACTTCAGGCGGCGGCAGCAGGGACAGATCAATCATGCGATGACCTCCAGGCTGGTCGCCTGCGCCAGGTAAACGCCGCTCAGTTGCAGCCTGATCTGACCTGCGATAACACCGGTGACCCTGACCCGCTCAAGCTTCAGTCGCGGCTCCCAACGCCCCAGCACCCTTGCCACCTCGGCCTGCACTGCGCTTTTCCAGCCTTCGTTGACGGGCAGGTCGACGAAGCGTCGCAACTTGCTACCGTACTCCGGTCGCATGCGCCGGCTGCCCAGTGGTGTCGTGAGAATGTCTTCGATGGATTGTCGCAAATGCGCGATGCCGGATAGCGGCTGTCCGGTCCGGCGATCCATTCCGATCATGGCGTTACTCCAGTGGTTTGAGGTCCGGGTGGTCCTGCAGGTATGCCAGGGCGACACTGTCGTCGGCCGCTGCGCTGACTTGGCCCCGTGTTACGGCGAGCTGGCGGGAGTCCGGCAGGATCAGCACGCGAGAGGTATAGAGGGTGTCGCGAAACACCAGCGCGGCAGTGGTTTGGTCATTGCTTTTCTTCGGGATGGCCATGTTGTTCTCCAGGCGTAAAAAAGCCCGCAGTGGGCGGGCTGGTTTTCAGTGTTTGTGATTGGCGGTGTTGCCACCGGTGTCGATGATCTTGCCGCCGCCGAGGATGTCGCCGGTGACCCGTAACGGACCGGTGACCTGCACCTCGCCGGTCAGGGCAATATGGCTGGCGTTTACTTCGATGCCTTGATCGCTCACCACTGCCGAGCTACCGCCGACCTTGATCCTGACGGTGCCACCCGGCAGGTCGATGCTGTAGCTGTTGGCCTGCCAGTCGTAGACCAGCGAGCCACCATCCTCGAAGCGCCAGACCTCGACATGCTCGCGGTTGTCCGGCTGATCCCCGGCGTTGCCATACAGACCGGGCACGAAGGTGCCCATGGCGGGCTCGCCGCTGGGGCTGATCAACACCCCCTGCTCGTCAAGACTGGGGGCCCGCCAGTGCCGCGCCTTGCCGGCAGCCTGGCTGTGCCAGCGCACCCAGGCACTGGTCCAGCCCGTGCCATCGGAAACGCGCACCCTGGCAGCCGCAAGGTCGACGGCCACCACCCGGCACGGCACTATCAGGCCGGCGAGCATGCGATCGTGCATGGCGCTGGCGTAACTCATGACAGGTCCTCCGGCGACTGGTAGCTGCCTTCATGCTCAAGGCCCGTGTCGGGGCTGAAGGCGAAGACCAAAGGCCCGGGTTCGTTGGGCCATGGCCATTGCACGGAGCCCAACAGCAGGGCCTGTTCCCATTGCACCCGCCATTCGACCGGGAGCGTCGAGCCGGCGACGGGCTGGGCAGGCAGGGCCTGAACAGACTTCGCCGCTTCGACAAAATCCACCTCCCAGAACTGCTTGCGCAACAGCACGGTCATCTGGCTTGCCAATGTGGCCGCCTGCAACCGTGCTTGTGGCTGGCCGCTATCGACCAGGATACGAGCCTCGAAGGTCGCCAGTATGCAAGCTCGGCCATCGCCAGGATCGACACCTGGTTTCAATCCGCTGATGGCATGAAACAACGCCGGCAATGCAGTGTTTTCATTTTCCAGTGCATAGGCATCAACGGTTTGAATCCCGGGCATGGCCGTCTTGATGGTCGAGGTGATGGCCTCATGCAAAGTCGCCAGTTCGTTCATGATCGCTCCTCCTTGTTGCCTTGCTTGGGAAAGCCCGACGTTTGCGCATCGACCCCCAGCCGCCGCGCCGCCCAACGCTCATACAGCCCGATGGCCACATCCGCCCCGGCCATCGCCGTCAGGCAGCCGAAGGCGCTGGCGCTCCAGATCGACATGCCGCTGGCATACAGCAGCATCACCGTCGATACGCCGCAGACCATGCAGGCCCCCGAACGCAACAGCAGGCGCCGAATCAGCGCCCAGCCACGGGCGCCGGCTTTGTCCGCACGCCACATTTCTCCGCTGATACCGCCCAGCAGGGCCAGGACGATCACCAGCCAGATCGGCATTTCCAGCAACGCTTGTTGCTCGTTTGTCACTGTCCTGTCCTCCTTGGGTTGTGCCGCCGGGCAACGTGCCCGCGGCGTTTGTTGTGGAACCGAAGACTCGGCATTCCAAAAAGCCCGACCTGGCGATATGGCTGCCCACACACGCTGTAGGAGCGGGCTTGTCCCGCGATGACGTGATGTCAGGTAAATCGCATCGCGGGGCAAGCCCGCTCCTACGGCAGCGATTTGCGCCAGGCTTTTCAGTAATGCATTGTCGAGTTGCCTGCCACGACTGGTGCGCATGGCAACTCTGTTTCAGATTGTTCCTCCGACCGCGGCCACCTGCCCGCCGGATAACTGCTTTCGGTGCTTTACGCTGCACACCCGGGCCAGTTGCCAACCCTCTGAACCGTCGAGGCCGGTTCATCGCTGCCTTTGTCACCGCCGGTGTCGACCGGCTTGAGACAAAGACTATGCACCAATGCATATGCAGTCAATGCATTTATGGAAATATTTATGCGTAAGAAAATGCAGATATGCATGTGCGCCTTGTCCTGCAAAGGCTGCAGCGGATTTCCCCAGGCGAAAAAAAACCCGCCGAAGCGGGTTTTTATGAACGAGCGGAAGGTAATCAGCGGGCGTACATGCCCCACCAGAAGACGTGACCCAGGATACTGATCTGCTCTTCCTGCATCTGCTGGAAGCTGTAGTCTTCGTCCGGGTGCTCGTCGCGGTTGAAGCTGCGCAGGCGAATGCCGGTAGGCAGGCGGTACAGCTGCTTCACCCGCAGTTGGCCATTATGGTTGATCGCATAAAGGTCGCCGTCGATGATATCGCCGATACCGCTCTTGCCGGCATTGACCCCCACCGTGGCGCCATCGCGCAATACCGGCAGCATGCTGTTGCCGCGCACCGTGACGCACTTGGCCTGGTCGAACTGCACGCCGTTGTGGCGCAGGCTGCGCTTGCCGAAACGCAGGCTGGCCTTCTCGCTTTCCTCGATGACGAATCGTCCGGATCCTGCTGCCAACTCGACCTCGCGAAGAAAAGGAATGGAGACCTCGTCATCCTCGATCGGGGTGTCGTCATCCCACAGGCTGATGTCGTGCAACTCGGCATGGCTGCGCGGCGGTGCGGCCTCACGGCTTTCGCCGAGCTCGACGCGACCGCGCAACTGATCGGTGCTCACGCTGAAGTACTCGGCGATCTTCGACACGTGCTTGTCGGACGGGTCGACGATCTTCTCGCTGAGAATGCGCGACAGGGTGGATTGGGGCACGCCGGTACGCCGGTGCAGCTCCGTGGGGGAGATACCGTGGCGATCGAGCAGTGCTCTGAGAACGGAGGCTACGTTGCGTTTTTGCATAACCTGCATAATGCGGCCCGTGCGGGCAAATTGCAAATGCCGATATGCACGAATATGCATGGACAAAAGGTCGCGGCACGGCCGACGCCCTCGGCATCGGCGACAAAATCCCTGTACCATTGCCCGCTTGCCTTTGGTCTAAACGACACCGCGAGCCAAGTTTCTGTAATGAGCGATCTTTCCGCACACACCCCGATGATGCAGCAGTACTGGAAGCTGAAAAACCAGCACCCGGACCAGCTGATGTTCTACCGCATGGGCGACTTCTACGAGATCTTCTATGAAGACGCAAAGAAGGCCGCCAAACTCCTGGATATCACCCTGACCGCCCGCGGGCAGTCGGCGGGCCAGTCGATTCCCATGTGCGGTATCCCCTTCCATGCGGCCGAAGGTTACCTGGCCAAGCTGGTGAAGCTGGGCGAGTCGGTGGTGATCTGCGAACAGATCGGCGACCCGGCCACCAGCAAGGGCCCGGTGGAACGCCAGGTGGTGCGCATCATCACCCCGGGCACGGTCAGCGACGAGGCGCTGCTCGATGAGCGCCGCGACAACCTGATCGCCGCCGTGCTCGGCGACGAGCGCCTGTTCGGCCTGGCCGTGCTGGATATCACCAGCGGCAACTTCACCGTGCAGGAGATCAAGGGCTGGGAGAACCTGCTGGCCGAGCTCGAACGCATCAACCCGGTGGAGCTGCTGATCCCGGATGACTGGCCCCAGGGCCTGCCGGCGGAAAAGCGTCGTGGCGCGCGCCGCCGCGCCCCCTGGGACTTCGACCGCGACTCGGCGCGCAAGAGCCTGTGCCAGCAATTCGCAACCCAGGACCTGAAGGGCTTCGGTTGCGAGAAGCTGACCCTGGCCATCGGCGCCGCCGGCTGCCTGCTCGGCTACGCCAAGGAAACCCAGCGCACCGCCCTGCCCCACCTGCGCAGCCTCAAGCACGAGCGCCTGGACGACACCGTGGTGCTCGACGGCGCCAGCCGCCGCAACCTCGAACTGGATGTGAACCTGGCCGGTGGCCGCGACAATACCCTGCAGTCGGTCATCGACCGCTGCCAGACCGCCATGGGCAGCCGCCTGCTGACCCGCTGGCTGAACCGCCCGCTGCGTGACCTGAAAGTGCTGCTGGCACGCCAGGGTTCGATCCGCTGCCTGCTCGACGGCTACCGCTTCGAGAAGCTGCAGCCGCAGCTCAAGGAAATCGGTGACATCGAGCGGATCCTGGCCCGCATCGGCCTGCGCAACGCCCGTCCACGGGACCTGGCCCGCCTGCGCGACGCCCTGGGCGCCCTGCCCGAGCTGCAGAACGCCATGGCCGAGCTTGAGGCGCCGCACCTGGCGCGCCTGGCCGCCATTGCCGGCACCTACCCGGAGCTGGCCGACCTGCTGGAAAAAGCCATCATCGACACCCCGCCCGCGGTGATCCGCGACGGTGGCGTGCTCAAGACCGGCTACGACAGCGAGCTGGACGAGCTGCTGGCCATGAGCGAGAACGCCGGCCAGTTCCTCATCGACCTCGAAGCCCGGGAAAAGGCCCGCACGGGCCTGGCCAACCTCAAGGTCGGCTACAACCGCGTACATGGCTACTTCATCGAACTGCCGAGCAAGCAGGCCGAGCAGGCGCCAGGCGATTACATCCGCCGCCAGACCCTCAAGGGCGCCGAACGCTTCATCACCCCGGAACTCAAGGCCTTCGAAGACAAGGCGCTGTCGGCCAAGAGCCGCGCCCTGGCCCGGGAAAAGATGCTCTATGACGCGTTGCTGGAGACCCTGATCAGTCACCTGGCGCCGCTGCAGGACACCGCCGCCGCCCTGGCCGAGCTGGACGTGCTGAGCAACCTGGCCGAGCGCGCATTGAACCTGGACCTAAACTGCCCGACCTTCGTCGATGAACCCTGCATGCGCATCAACCAGGGTCGCCACCCGGTGGTCGAACAGGTACTGACCACGCCGTTCGTGGCCAACGACCTGGCCCTGGACGACAACACCCGCATGCTGGTGATCACCGGCCCGAACATGGGCGGTAAATCCACCTACATGCGCCAGACCGCACTGATCGTGCTGATGGCCCACATCGGTAGCTTCGTGCCGGCCGCCAGCTGCGAACTGTCGCTGGTGGACCGCATCTTCACCCGTATCGGCTCCAGCGACGACCTGGCCGGTGGCCGTTCGACCTTCATGGTCGAGATGAGCGAAACCGCCAACATCCTGCACAATGCCACCGACCGCAGCCTGGTGCTGATGGACGAGGTCGGCCGTGGCACCAGCACCTTCGACGGCCTGTCGCTGGCCTGGGCCGCCGCCGAGCGCCTGGCCCAGTTGCGCGCCTACACGCTGTTCGCCACCCATTACTTCGAACTCACGGTGCTGCCGGAGAGCGAACCGCTGGTGGCCAACGTGCACCTCAACGCCACCGAGCACAACGAGCGCATCGTGTTCCTGCACCACGTGCTGCCCGGGCCTGCCAGCCAGAGCTACGGCCTGGCCGTGGCCCAGCTGGCCGGTGTGCCGACGCCGGTGATCCAGCGTGCCCGCGAGCACCTTGGCCGCCTGGAAACCGCCAGCCTGCCCCACGAAATGCCTGTGTCACCCAAGGGCGCGGACACCATACCGCACCAGAGCGACCTGTTTGCCAGCCTGCCCCACCCGGCCATCGAGAAGCTCGGGAAGCTGGACCTGGACAACATGACGCCGCGTCAAGCTATCGAAATGCTCTATACACTGAAGACTCTGTTATAACGCGAGCCCGCACAAGCTGATAGAATCGCGCGCGGTTTGGCGCGACTGCAGGTTATTAGCCTGGCCTGCAGCCAAACGACCAAACCGAGCGACCCTGTCTGGAAGGGTATCGCTGCCGTCGCCTGAGGAGAGAATTAGAAATGACCTTCGTCGTCACCGACAACTGCATCAAGTGCAAGTACACCGACTGCGTAGAAGTCTGTCCGGTGGACTGCTTCTACGAAGGCCCGAACTTCCTGGTCATTCACCCGGATGAGTGCATCGACTGTGCACTGTGCGAGCCTGAATGCCCTGCCCAAGCCATTTTCTCGGAAGATGAAGTGCCTGCCGGCATGGAAAACTTCCTCGAGCTGAACGCTGAGCTGGCAGAAATCTGGCCGAACATCACCGAGCGCAAAGATGCGCTGCCGGACGCCGAAGAGTGGGATGGCAAGCCAGGCAAGATCGCCGATCTGGAGCGTTAAGCGCCTGTGGATCACAAAAAAGGCCCTTCGGGGCCTTTTTTCATGGGTCAGGTTTTTTGCGGGCAAAAAAAGGGGCGGTTTGACCCGCCCACATTTTTTCCGTAGTCCCTTTGATCCCTTTCATCATCCTGATGAATCGCATCCTGCGATGTCCTTGGCCTTCATCCGTGAAAGCCTGTGTCAATCCGTAGACACAGTTCAGATACTAGTCCTTGCAGCCGTTGCAGCAACCGGCCAAAGCTCTCAAAAAGCTGCTGAAACCTGATTGAAACAAACAAAAAAACCTATATCTATCAGTTGGTTATAGAAATGCGTACGGTAAAAACGACAACGATTTACTAGCGCACACTACGATGACTTACATAACGGGTAAGCGAAGGCTTACATGTAAAAGTGCAGCACCAACACTGGCTGAAGCTTTTGCCTAAACCAACATGATTCCATGGAAGCAGTAGGAAGCATTTCTCGAGCCGTCGCAGCAGGCACAAACAAAAACGCCCCGGCAAAGCCGAGGCGTTCCTTGTTGCGAGCCGGTTACTGGAACAGCGACTCGCTGGACAGGCCGTTCTTCTCGAGGATTTCCCGCAGGCGCTTGAGACCCTCGACCTGGATCTGGCGTACCCGCTCACGGGTAAGGCCAATTTCCAGACCTACGTCTTCAAGGGTGCTGCTCTCGTGCCCACGCAGGCCGAAGCGGCGAATGACCACCTCGCGCTGCTTGTCGGTCAGCTCGCTGAGCCACTGGTCGATGCTCTGGGACAGGTCATCGTCCTGCAACAGCTCACAAGGGTCAGTGGGACGGTCGTCGGTCAGGGTGTCGAGCAGGGTCTTGTCGGAGTCAGGCCCCAGGGATACATCCACCGAGGAGACCCGCTCGTTGAGCCCAAGCATGCGCTTGACTTCACCGACCGGCTTTTCCAGCAGGCTTGCGATCTCTTCCGGGGACGGTTCGTGATCGAGCTTCTGGGTGAGCTCCCGCGCGGCGCGCAGGTAGACGTTGAGTTCCTTGACCACGTGGATGGGCAAGCGAATGGTACGGGTCTGGTTCATGATCGCCCGTTCGATGGTTTGCCGGATCCACCAGGTGGCGTAGGTAGAGAAACGGAAACCACGTTCAGGGTCGAACTTCTCGACCGCACGGATCAGCCCCAGGTTGCCCTCTTCGATCAGGTCGAGCAGTGAAAGCCCCCGGTTCACATAACGCCGGGCGATCTTCACCACCAGGCGCAGGTTGCTTTCGATCATGCGCTTGCGCCCGGCAGGATCGCCACTCTGCGACAACCGCGCAAAGTGCACCTCTTCCTCTGGCGAGAGCAAAGGCGAGAAACCGATTTCATTGAGGTACAGCTGGGTCGCATCAAGTGCCCGAGTGTAATCGATGTACTTGTGCTGTTTGAGCGTAGAGCCCTGTTTAGCCCTGGTCCGAACCGAAGATACAGCAGGTTCGTCTGACACCACATCCGTTTCCAATACGATGCCCGTCTCCATCAGGAGCACTTCATCGTCGATGTCAAACTCCGGCACTTCTTTACTGAGAGCCATTGTTATAGTCCTTTGCTGAGTTCGAACTCAGACTCGAGCGACGCCTTTATCCCTGGCAACGCTGGAGCCTGTCCCCTCTACGCGAGGAACAGGCCGGGTACTAGCAATCAACGACGTGGCAGGAACTGCAACGGATCAACAGGTTTGCCCTGGCGGCGAATCTCAAAATGCAGCTTCACCCGGTCTGTGCCCGTGGAACCCATTTCTGCAATTGTCTGCCCAACTTTGACCTGCTGTCCCTCCCGAACCAAAAGCCTGCGGTTGTGACCGTAGGCACTGACGTAGGTATCGCTGTGTTTGATGATTACCAACTCGCCGTAGCCCCGCAAGCCACTCCCGGCATAGACCACCGAACCATCAGACGCAGCAAAAACAGGCTGTCCCAAATCACCGGCGATATCAATGCCTTTATTCAAACTACCGTTTGAAGCAAATTTGCCGATCAACACACCGTTGGCCGGCCACGCCCAGCCGCCCACCGCGCGCTCTGTCGCAGGCACCTGGGCCGGCGCGGTTGCCGTGACGACCGGGGCCGGCGCAGGGCTGGCCGACGGGGTCGAAGGCGCCGGTGCCGGGGTGCTCGAATTTGTCGCAGGGGCACCGACGGGACGCTTGATGATGGTGGTCTTGCTCGAAGAGGACGGCGAGCTGCTCACCACCGTGGTGCTGGTGGTGGCCGGCGCGCTCGAACGCCCGTCGAAGCGGATCGCCTGGCCCGGGCGGATGGTATAGGGCGAAACGATACCGTTGCGTGCGGCCAGGGCCTTGTAGTCCCAGCCATAGCGAAAGGCGATGGAGTACAGGGTGTCACCGGGGCGTACCACGTACTGGCCGCTGGTGACGGCCGGACGCTTGGGCGCCGCCGCATTGCGGTCGACCACCCGGGCGCTGTTGGAAGACGTGCTGGAGCAACCTGACACCAGTGTGCCCAGGGCAATTGCAATCACCAGAAGCTTGAAGCTCGAAAAATCCCTGCGCTGCCGAATGATTGTGTGACCCACCCGCCGCTCCCTCTCTTGGTGACTGCTGTGAAAATGCAATATTGTTGCAATTATAACCGAGTGCATGCCCTTGCGGCTGCCGGGCATTGGCGCAAATCAAGCCCGCCAGATAGACAGGACAATAGCGAAGGAATTCGCCCCGAGCGAAAAAAATCCTGCTCAGGCCAACGGGCCGGGGAGCAAGGGCACGAAGCGCACCGCGCCCATCACCTGCCGCGAGAAACCCTGCTCTTCGCGCACGATCAGCATCAGGTGCTGGGTTTCTCCCGCCGGCCCCACCGGAATGACCAGGCGTCCGCCCGGGGCAAGCTGGTCGAGCAGGGCCTGGGGGACTTCCGGCGCCACGGCCGTGACGATGATGCCGTTGTACGGCGCCAGTGCCGGCCAGCCCTCGCAACCGTCACCCCAGCGAAACACCACGTTGCGCAGGTTGAGTTCGCTCAGGCGCTCCTTGGCGCGGTCCTGCAGTACCTTGATCCGCTCCACGGAGAACACCCGTTCGACCAGCTGCGCAAGGATGGCGGTCTGGTAGCCAGAACCTGTGCCGATTTCCAGCACCTTGTCCAGGGGACCGGCCTGGAGCAGCAGTTCGCTCATGTGGGCGACCATGAACGGTTGGGAAATCGTCTGGTTGTTGCCGATCGGCAGTGCCGTGTCTTCGTAGGCCCGGTGCGCCAGCGCCTCGTCGACGAACAGGTGGCGCGGCGTGCGGCGCAGCACTTCCACGACCTTGGGGTTGGACACCCCTTCTTCGATCAAACGCTGAATCAGTCGCTCACGGGTTCGCTGCGAGGTAAAACCGATACCATGGCGCATCAGATCCTCCTGTTCACGCATCAGAGCAACCCCTCCAGCCAGCCATCCAGACGCTCGAAGGCGTCGTTGAAGGTGCGGTCAAGCTGCAACGGGGTGATCGACACATAGCCCTGCATCACTGCATGGAAGTCCGTGCCCGGGCCACCGTCCTCGGCGTCTCCGGCCACAGCGATCCAATATCCTTCCTTGCCCCTGGGATTGACCACTTTCGTCGGTGCCGCAGCCCGGGCGCGATGACCCAGGCGAGTCAACTGGATGCCGCGGATATGCTCCAGCGGCAGGTTGGGGATGTTCACATTGAGCACGGTTCGCGGCGGCAGTTCCAGGCTTGCATGGGCTTCAACCAGCTTGCGCGCGAAATAGGCGGCGGTCGGCAGGTTGTCCGGCAAGCGCGAAAGCAGCGAGAAGGCGAACGAAGTCCCTCCCAGAAAACGCCCCTCCAATGCGGCGGCCACTGTACCTGAGTACAGCACATCATCGCCCAGGTTGGCGCCCAGGTTGATCCCCGAGACCACCATGTCCGGTGTCTGCTCCAGCAGGCCATTGAGCCCCAGGTGCACGCAATCGGTCGGCGTACCGTTGAGGCTGATGTAGCCATTGGCCAGGGTCTGCGGGCACAGTGGCCGGTCGAGCGTCAACGAACTGCTGGCGCCGCTCTTGTCTTGATCCGGGGCGATGACCACACAATCGGCATAGTCCGCCAGCGCGGCATGCAGCGCGGCGATTCCGGGTGCGGTGACCCCGTCGTCGTTCGAAATCAGAATACGCATGGGCTGTCCGTCTGCCCCGCCGACACCAGATCAACAAGCTCGCGCACCACGACGGTGGCAAAGCATCCGGCCGGAAGGACGAATTCGAGTTGCAGAATATCAGGCTCGGGATAATGCCACGTCAGACCGCCAATGGGCAGTCGCAGAATGCGACGTTCGTGACTCATGCCCGCCCGCGCCAACCATTGGCACAACGAGGCGTGTTGCTCACCAATACGCAGCTCCAGTTCGCCGGGTACGCCGGTGGCCGCCGAGACGCCCTCGCCCCACAGCGGGCCGGTGGGGTGCAGGTCGAGAATGGCCAGGCGCGGGTCGGTGCACTCCGCTTCCCCGGCCGGAAAAAAGCTGCGGCTGTCGGTAAAGGCCAGCAGGTCGCCAACCTGGGCGGTGTTCCAGCTGCCATCGGCAACGCGCTGGGCCAACGCCTGGTTGAACAGATAACTGCGCGCGCTGGACAGCAGCCGCGAGCGCACGTTGCGCTGCTCCGGCAGTGCCTGGCGGGCAGCCCAGTCGCGGGCGTCATGAACGTTGCCACCGTCATGGCCGAAGCGCTGGGTACCGAAATAGTTGGGCACGCCCTGACTGCGCAGTTGCTCAAGACGGGCGTCGAGTGCCGCGTGATCGGCTTGCAGGCCGGTCAGGCGCAGGGTGAAGCCGTTGGCCGAATGCGCGCCGCGTTGCAGCTTGCGCGAGTGCCGGGTGCGCTTGAGGATGCTCAGGGTCTCGTTCTCGGCTGCCGCCAGGTCCGGGTCGGCCTTGCCCGGCAGGTGCAGGCTGAACCATTGGCGGGTCAGGGCCTGACGGTCCTTGAGGCCGGCATAGCTGATACTGCGCAGCGGTACGCCAGCGGCACGGGCCAGGCGGCGGGCGGCTTCCTCGGTGTTGAGGTCACGCTTCTCGACCCACAGCCACAGGTGCTCGCCGTTGCCGGACAAGGGGATATCGAGGACTTCATCGACCTGGAAGTCTTCTGCCGTGGCCTTGAGGATTGCACGGCCCAGTGCAGGGCCCGATGCGCGCGGGCCCAGGAGTTCCAGTTCGGTCATGCTGGCAGCAACAAGGCGACGGCATGGACGGCAATGCCTTCTTCACGACCGGTGAAGCCAAGCTTCTCGGTGGTGGTGGCCTTGACGTTGACCTGGTCGAGTTCAACCTGCAGGTCTTGCGCGATCAATTGACGCATGGTGTCGATATGCGGGGCCATCTTCGGCGCCTGGGCCACGATGGTGGCGTCGACGTTGCCGACCTTCCAGCCCTTGGCCTGGACGATCTTGACCACGTGCCGCAACAGCACGCGACTGTCTGCGCCCTTGAACTGCGGATCGGTGTCCGGGAAGTGCTTGCCGATGTCACCCAGCGCAGCGGCGCCCAGCAGCGCATCGCTCAGGGCGTGCAGCAGCACGTCGCCATCGGAGTGGGCGAGCAAGCCGAACCTGTGCGCAATGCGCACCCCACCCAAGGTGATGAAATCGCCGTCCGCGAAGCGGTGCACATCGTAGCCGTGGCCAATACGCATAAAAAAACGCCCTGATTGAGTCAGGGCGTGATTCTACCTGCTTTGCCGGGCCTTGGGCTTATTTGTAGGACAGCACCTACAGCAAACCCAGGGCCACACCATGGTGGCGCAGGTGCTCATCGATGAAGCTGGCGATGAAGTAGTAGCTGTGGTCATAACCGGGCTGCAGGCGCAGTTCCAGTGGGTGACCCGCCGCCTTGGCCGCCTGGACCAAGGCCTGGGGCTTGAGCTGGCTCTCGAGGAAATCATCCCTGTCGCCCTGGTCCACCAGCAGTGGAAGACGCTCCGACGCCTCGGCGATCAGCACACTGGCATCCCACTCGCGCCAGCGTGCACGGTCTTCTCCCAGGTAACGGGAGAAGGCTTTCTGGCCCCAGGGGCAATCCATCGGGTTGCTGATCGGTGCAAAGGCCGATACCGAGCGGTAACGCCCCGGATTACGCAGGGCACAGACCAGCGCACCATGGCCGCCCATGGAGTGACCACTGATGCCGCGACGATCGGACGCCGGAAAATGCGCCTCGATCAGCGCCGGCAACTCCTGCACCACGTAGTCATGCATGCGGTAGTGCTGGGCCCAGGGCTGTTCGCTGGCATTGAGGTAAAAGCCCGCGCCCAGGCCGAAGTCCCAGGCACCGTCGGGATCGCCCGGCACCTGGGGGCCACGGGGGCTGGTGTCGGGCGCGACGATGATCAACCCAAGCTCGGCGGCGAGCTTGTGCGCACCGGCCTTCTGCATGAAGTTTTCGTCGGTGCAGGTCAGGCCGCTGAGCCAGTACAAGACCGGCAGCGAGTCGCCCTGCTCGGCCTGCGGCGGCAGGTAGACCGCGAACACCATGTCGCAACCGAGCACCTGGGAGCGGTGCCGGTAGCGCTTGTGCCAGCCTCCGAAGCTTTTCTGACAGGAAATGTTTTCCAGGCTCATGGCAAACCTCAGAAGTGGATGACGCTGCGAATGCTCTTGCCTTCGTGCATCAGGTCGAATGCCTTGTTGATATCTTCCAGGCCCATGGTGTGGGTGATGAAGGTATCCAGCGGGATCTCGCCCTTCTCGGACATTTCCACGTAGCTTGGCAGCTCGCTGCGACCGCGCACGCCACCGAAGGCCGAACCGCGCCAGACGCGACCGGTCACCAGCTGGAACGGACGGGTGGAAATTTCCTGTCCGGCACCGGCGACACCGATGATCACCGACTCACCCCAGCCCTTGTGGCAGCATTCCAGGGCAGCGCGCATCAGTTGCACATTGCCCACGCATTCGAAGGAGAAGTCCACGCCGCCGTCGGTGAGGTCGACAATGACTTCCTGGATCGGGCGATCGTAGTCCTTCGGATTGACGCAGTCGGTAGCGCCCAGTTGCCTGGCGATCTCGAACTTGCTGGGGTTGATGTCCACGGCAATGATGCGCGAGGCCTTGGCCTTGACCGCACCGATGATCGCCGACAGGCCGATGCCGCCCAGGCCGAAAACGGCCACGGTGTCGCCCGGCTTGACCTTGGCGGTGTTGAGCACGGCGCCGATGCCGGTGGTGACACCACAGCCGAGCAGGCAGACCTTCTCCAGCGGCGCTTCTTTCTGGATCTTGGCAACGGAGATTTCCGGCAGCACGGTGTATTCGGAGAAGGTCGAGGTGCCCATGTAGTGGAACAGCTGTTGGCCCTTGTAGGAGAAGCGCGTGGTGCCGTCAGGCATCAGGCCCTTGCCCTGGGTCGCACGGATCGCCTGGCACAGGTTGGTCTTGCCGGAGCGGCAGAATTTGCACTGGCCGCACTCGGGGGTGTACAGCGGGATCACGTGGTCGCCCACGGCGACCGAGGTCACGCCCTCACCGATCGCCTCGACGATGGCGCCGCCTTCGTGGCCGAGGATCGACGGGAAGATACCTTCCGGATCCGCACCGGACAGGGTGTAGGCGTCGGTATGGCAAACACCGCTGGCGACAACGCGCAGCAGTACTTCGCCAGCCTTGGGCATGGCCACGTCGACTTCGACGATCTCCAGCGGTTTCTTGGCCTCGAAGGCAACGGCGGCACGGGACTTGATCATCAATCTTCTCCAGCAAGGGGTCAGTTCAAGCCCGAAGTGTAATTCATCGTCATTTGATGAATAATCCAGGCAAAGACAAAACATTATTGCCATGCAGGGATAATCAATGAGCAGCCGCTGGGAAGGCATCGACGAATTCGTCGCCGTGGCCGAGTCGGGTCAGTTCACCGCCGCGGCAGAACGGCTCGGGGTGTCGTCCTCGCACATCAGCCGCCAGATCGCCCGCCTGGAAGATCGCCTGCAGACCCGCCTGCTTTATCGCAGCACGCGCAAGGTGACCCTGAGCGAAGCTGGACAGACCTTCCTGCAGCATTGCCAACGCCTGCAGGACGGCCGCGAGGAAGCCCTGCGCGCCATGAGCGACCTGACCGGTGAGCCCAAGGGACTGCTGCGCATGACCTGTGCGGTGGCCTACGGCGAGCGTTTCATTGCGCCACTGGTGACCCGGTTCATGGCGCTGTATCCGCAGTTGCGAGTGGATATCGAACTGAGCAACCGCACCCTGGACCTGGTGCACGAAGGCATGGACCTGGCGATCCGCCTGGGCCGCCTGCAGGATTCGCGGCTGGTGGCCACACGCCTTGCGCCGCGGCGCATGTACCTGTGCGCTTCACCGGCCTACCTTGAGCGGTATGGTCGGCCCCACAGCCTCTCGGAACTGGCCCGGCACAATTGCCTGATCGGCAGTTCCGACAGCTGGGCACTGTTACAGGATGGCCGGGAGCAAGCCTTGCGGGTGCAGGGCAACTGGCGCTGCAACAGTGGCCAGGCGGTGCTCGATGCTGCCTTGCAAGGGGTCGGCTTGTGCCAGTTGCCCGACTACTACGTGCTCGAACACCTCAAGAGCGGGGCCCTGGTGTCATTGCTCGATGCCCACCAGCCGCCCAACACGGCGGTCTGGGCGCTGTACCCGCAGCAACGGCACCTGTCGCCGAAGGTGCGCCAGCTGGTGGATTATTTGCGGGAGGGATTGGCGGGGTTGCCTGAGTATCGTGGGGCCTAGAAAAGCATCGCGGGGCAAGCCCGCTCCTACAGGGGTATGAAAAACCTGTGGGAGCGGGCTTGCCCCGCGAAAAGGCTATCAGCCGCGCTTGGCCCAGCGCTGGCGCAGCCACTCCAGATCTTCCGGGCGGGTGACCTTGATGTTGTCGCTGCGCCCTTCGATCAAGCGTGGCGCCTGCCCGGCCCATTCGATCGCCGAGGATTCATCGGTAATCGCCACATCGGCCACCAGGCTGTCGGCCAGGGCCCGGTGCAGGGCGCCAAGGCGGAACATCTGCGGGGTGTAGGCTTGCCACACCGTGCTACGGTCGATGGTGGCGCTGACCCGGCCATTGGCATCGGCGCGCTTGAGGGTATCGCGGGCCGGCACCGCCAGCAGGCCGCCGACCGGATCGTCGGCAAGCTCGGCCAGCAGGCGATCAAGATCGCTGCGCGCCAGGTTCGGCCGGGCGGCATCGTGCACCAGCACCCAGTCGCTATCGGCTGCCCCTTGGGCGTGCAGCAGCAACAAGGCATTGAGCACCGAGTCAGCACGTTCGCGGCCGCCTTCGGCACGCTGGATGCGTGGATCGCTGGCGCAGCGCAAGCCTGGCCAGTAAGGATCGTCAGCGGCAACGCTGACCACCACCCCTTTGACGCAGGGATGGTCGAGAAAACAGTCGAGGCTATGCTCGAGGATGGTCTGTCGACCCAGTTGCAGGTACTGCTTGGGACGGTCGGCAGCCATGCGGGCACCAACACCCGCGGCGGGAATCACGGCCCAGAAGGCCGGCAAGGTCTGGTTCATTGGGCAAGCTGGTAGAGGGTTTCGCCCTCCTTGACCATTCCCAGTTCATGGCGAGCCCGTTCTTCGACGGTTTCCATACCTTTTTTCAACTCCAGTACTTCAGCGTCAAGCACGCGGTTACGCTCCAGCAGGCGCTCGTTTTCAGCGTGCTGGTCGGCAATCTGTTGCTTGAGTTCGGTGACATGGGCCAGGCTGCCATTGCCCACCCACAGGCGGTACTGCAGGCCACCGAGCAGCAGGAGCAGGACGAGGAACAACCAATAGGGACTGCGCATCAGGGTATCCAGTGGAAATAGACCGCCACTTGTGCAGGGCACTGATGGCACGAAGCCTGGCCGAAGCCAGGCTTTGTGCATACAGGCCAGCTGCATCAGGTTGCCGAACGGTCAGTATGGCTGTTCGGCGAACCTTGGCTGCTGTCTTTTTACCATCTCTTGCTTAGCCGCGAAACTCGGCACGGCCACGGTACACAGCCTTGCTGCCCAATTGCTCTTCGATACGCAGCAGTTGGTTGTACTTGGAGACGCGGTCGGAACGGCACAGCGAACCGGTCTTGATCTGGCCGGCAGCGGTACCCACGGCCAGGTCGGCAATGGTCGAGTCTTCGGTTTCGCCCGAACGGTGCGAGATCACTGCGGTGTAACCGGCAGCCTTGGCCATCTGGATGGCTTCCAGGGTTTCGGTCAGCGAGCCGATCTGGTTGAACTTGATCAGGATCGAGTTGCCGATGCCTTTCTCGATGCCTTCCTTGAGGATCTTGGTGTTGGTCACGAACAGGTCGTCGCCGACCAGTTGCACCTTGGTGCCGATCTTGTCGGTGAGGATCTTCCAGCCAGCCCAGTCGGACTCGTCCAGGCCGTCTTCGATCGAGATGATCGGGAAGCGCTCGGTCAGGCCTTTGAGGTACTCGGCGAAACCTTCGGCGTCGAACGACTTGCCTTCGCCGGACAGGTTGTACTTGCCGTCTTCATAGAATTCGGAAGCCGCGCAGTCCAGGGCCAGGGTCACGTCGGTGCCCAGCTTGTAGCCAGCGTTGGCCACGGCTTCGGCGATGGCCGCCAGGGCGTCTTCGTTGGAGGTCAGGTTAGGGGCGAAGCCACCTTCGTCACCGACGGCGGTGTTCAGGCCACGAGCCTTGAGCACGGCTTTGAGGTGATGGAAGATCTCGGTGCCCATGCGCAGGCCGTCGGAGAAGGTCTTGGCGCCAACCGGTTGAACCATGAACTCCTGGATGTCGACGTTGTTGTCGGCGTGCTCGCCGCCGTTGATGATGTTCATCATCGGAACCGGCATCGAGTACTGGCCTGGGGTGCCGTTGAGGTTGGCGATGTGCGCGTACAGCGGCAGGTCCTGGTCCTGTGCAGCAGCCTTGGCGGCGGCCAGGGAAACGGCCAGGATGGCGTTGGCGCCCAGCTTGGCCTTGTTCTCGGTACCGTCCAGTTCGATCATGGCGCGGTCCAGGGCTTTCTGGTCCAGCGGATCCTTGCCCAGCAGCAGGTCACGGATCGGGCCGTTGATGTTGGCAACAGCCTTCAGTACGCCCTTGCCCATGTAACGGCTCTTGTCGCCATCACGCAGCTCCAGCGCTTCGCGCGAGCCAGTGGAAGCACCGGACGGCGCGCAGGCGCTGCCGATGATGCCGTTGTCGAGCAGTACGTCCGCTTCCACGGTGGGGTTGCCACGCGAATCGAGAACTTCACGACCTTTGATGTCGACGATCTTTGCCATTGTTGTAAGCACTCCAGAATTGACGAAAACAACGCAACTTAGGGAATTCTTGCCGTTCGCCGGGCGGGTTTGCAGAAGGCAGGCCGGGCGAAGGGGGCCCCTGACCGACAGGTCAGGGGTTGGAACGGGCGGTACTTTACCCGAGAAATGAGCTTTACGCGGTTTCTACCGTCGGAAAACTTTTCACCAGGTCGTCCAGTTGCTTGAGCTGGGCCAGGAATGGCTCCAGTTTATCCAGGCGCAGGGCGCAAGGACCATCGCACTTGGCGTTGTCCGGGTCCGGGTGGGCTTCGAGGAAAAGCCCGGCCAGGCCCTGGCTGAGGCCCGCCTTGGCCAGGTCGGTGACCTGGGCACGACGGCCGCCGGCGGAATCGGCGCGACCACCCGGCATCTGCAGGGAATGGGTCACGTCGAAGAATACCGGGTACTCGAATTGCTTCATGATGCCGAAGCCGAGCATGTCCACCACCAGGTTGTTGTAACCGAAGCTGGAACCACGCTCGCAGAGGATCAACTGGTCATTACCGTTTTCTTCGCACTTGTTCAGGATGTGTTTCATTTCCTGGGGTGCGAGGAACTGGGCTTTCTTGATGTTGATCACCGCACCGGTCCTGGCCATGGCCACGACCAGGTCGGTCTGGCGCGAGAGGAACGCCGGCAGCTGGATCACGTCGCAGACCTTGGCCACGACCTCGGCCTGGGCCGGCTCGTGGACATCGGTGATGATCGGCACACCGAAGGTGCGCTTGATCTCTTCGAAGATCTTCATCCCCTCCTCCAGGCCCGGGCCACGGTAGGAATGGGTGGACGAACGGTTGGCCTTGTCGAAGCTGGCCTTGAACACGTAGGGGATACCGAGTTTCTCGGTAACCCGCACGTACTCTTCGCAGACCTTCAGGGCCAGGTCACGGGATTCCAGCACGTTCATGCCGCCGAACAGGACGAACGGCTTGTCGTTGGCGATCTCGATGTTACCGACGCGGACGATCTTCTGGGTCATGGATCAGGCCTTGTTCTTTTGAGCCAATGCCGCCTTGACGAAACCGCTGAACAGCGGATGGCCGTCACGCGGGGTCGAGGTGAACTCGGGGTGGAACTGGCAAGCGACGAACCATGGATGATCCTTGGACTCGACCACTTCGACCAGCGCGCCATCTTCGGAACGGCCGGAAACCACCAGGCCGGCGTCGATCAGTTGCGGCAACAGGTTGTTGTTCACTTCGTAGCGGTGACGGTGACGCTCGGTGATCACGTCCTTGCCGTAGCAGTCGTGAACCTTGGAGCCGGCGACGATCTGGCAGTCCTGTGCACCCAGGCGCATGGTGCCGCCCAGGTCGGAAGCTTCGGTACGGGTCTCGACCGCGCCGGTGGCGTCAGCCCACTCGGTGATCAGGCCAACGACCGGGTGGCCGCTGTTGCGGTCGAACTCGGTGGAGTTGGCGTCTTTCCAGCCCATCACGTTACGGGCGAACTCGATCACGGCGACCTGCATGCCGAGGCAGATGCCCAGGTACGGGATCTTGTTTTCACGAGCGTACTGCACCGCGGTGATCTTGCCTTCCACGCCACGCAGGCCGAAACCGCCCGGTACCAGGATGGCGTCGACGCCTTCCAGCAGGCCGGTGCCCTGGTTCTCGATGTCTTCGGAATCGATATAGCGCAGGTTGACCTTGGTGCGGTTGGTGATGCCGGCGTGGCTCATCGCTTCGATCAGCGACTTGTACGCATCCAGCAGCTCCATGTACTTGCCGACCATGGCAATGGTCACTTCCTGCTCAGGGTTGAGCTTGGCGTCGACGACCTTGTCCCACTCGGACAGGTCGGCGCTGTTGCACTGCAGGCCGAAGCGCTCGACGACGAAGTCGTCCAGGCCCTGTGCGTGCAGCACGCCAGGAATCTTGTAGATGGTGTCGACGTCTTCCAGCGAAATCACCGCACGCTCTTCAACGTTGGTGAACAGCGCGATCTTGCGACGCGACGAGGCATCGACCGGGTGGTCGGAGCGGCAGATCAGCACGTCTGGCTGCAGGCCGATGGAGCGCAGCTCTTTCACCGAGTGCTGGGTCGGCTTGGTCTTGGTCTCGCCGGCAGTGGCGATGTACGGAACCAGGGTCAGGTGCATCAACATGGCGCGCTTGGAGCCCACTTCGACGCGCAGCTGGCGGATGGCTTCGAGGAACGGTTGCGACTCGATGTCACCCACGGTACCGCCGATTTCCACCAGGGCCACGTCGGCATCGCCGGCGCCCTTGATGATGCGGCGCTTGATCTCGTCGGTGATGTGCGGAATGACCTGGATGGTCGCGCCCAGGTAATCACCACGGCGCTCCTTGCGCAGCACGTGCTCGTAGATACGGCCGGTGGTGAAGTTGTTGTTCTGGGTCATGGTCGTGCGGATGAACCGCTCGTAGTTGACCAGGTCCAGGTCGGTCTCGGC